>CAJTXH010000044.1:0-17084 GCA_910580005.1 uncultured Lachnospiraceae bacterium
CAGCTGTTACACCAGTGCCAACTGTTACGTCTTCACCATCTGCAACACCAGCGCCAACAAAAAAGCCAGTAGAAACACCACCACCAGATGAACAATTTACATCAGAGCCAGGAACTATATGGCAGATTGGCAATGCGATTTATACAGTTACAGAGAATTCAGGGAATGTAAAAAGCGCAGAGTATTCATATGCGTTAAAAAGCCCAGTAAACTTAAGGATTCCAGATACAGTTGAAATAGAAGGGGAAACATTCCAGGTAAAAGCTGTAGCTAGCAGGGCATTGTTAAGAAGTAATAATGTTGCTAAGGTAATAATTGGAAAAAATGTAGAAACTATTGGAGATGGCACGTTTAGGGAATGTAATGTACTGCAGGAAGTCCAGATAGGGAAAAATGTCAGGGAAATTGGCTCAAAATGTTTTTACAAGTCAAAGCTTTTAAGGAAAATAACAATAAAATCAAGTAAAATAGAAAATATTTCCAATAAAGCATTTGCAGGAATTTCTTCCAAAGCAGTAATAAAAGTGCCAAAAGCAAAGGCAGCAGAATACAGGAATATGATTGGAAGGAAATATAAATATAAGAAAGTTTAACAGCCTCCTTCTGCTATATGCAGGTTTTGGTACATATACTGACATGGGAGATAACCCCTGCTTCCCAAAGCAGGGGGTTATAATTTTGTAGAAAGGATTTTAGCCAGATGGAAGAGCAGGAAAGGTTTTTAGAAATACTTAGTGAGATAAAGAATATTGCAGCATTGCAGAATAATACACTGTCAAAAGAGGAGATATGCAGGTATCTTGGAGGCATGGATTTTGATAGTGGTAAAATTGAAGCTGTATATAAATACCTTAGTGCAGGCGGAATTAAAATTACAGGTTATGAAGCATTATCTGGTGTCACAGAAACCAGCATGGCAGAGGACAGGGCACTGTTTAACCAGAAGATTTACAGACAGGAGGTAGAAAAGCTTGCTATTACAGGCAGCGGGGAAACTAACAGCATTATAAAGGGATTTCTGATGGGGGATGACACTTTAAGGGACAGGCTGGCCGAAAGCAAGCTTGCACATGTAATAAGGCTTGCATCAGAATACAGCAGGCGTAGCATAGTTGCAGATAAAACAGTATCTATAGATGAAATTATATCTGAGGGCAATGTGGGGCTTTTAACTGGAATTTCTATAATTAGTGAAAACAGGGCACAATATATTAAAGAAAATGGCGTGCCCGATTATGAAGCTGTACATGGCATAATAAATATGGAGATAGTTAATGCAATGGAAAGCTTTATAGATATGGAAGCATCTGGAAAAGACTGGGAAAATGCCATGCTTGCCAAGGCAAACCTGCTGCATGAAGCAGCAAAGTACCTTGCAGGTGAAAATGGGAATATACCATCTGAAGAAGAATTATCTGAATATACAAAGATTCCTGTAGAAGAGATTAAAAGAATAACAGGGCTGTCAGAAGACACAAAAAGGGTTGTATCCTCCTGAAAATGCTAGTTTTGTATTTGATACAGTAAAAATATGTTTATGAAATATTGGATTTTAAGACATAAATATGCAAAATGATTACAACATCTCTCTACAGCTGTAAGACTTAGAAAAATGGAAATGTCCACAAAATATAGTGTGTATTTTACGTTATGCACAATATATTGTGGACTTTTTTGCCATATAATGCTATAATAGCATTGCATAAGCAAGCCAGGCAGATATCTATAATCTGCACTGGCTGCTTGCCTGGTAAGGTTAAATTATAAATAGGAGTGATGTATAGGATGAAAGTTACAAAACGTGATGGCAGGATTGTAGATTATGACCGCAATAAAATAGTGGTTGCAATACAGAAGGCAAATGCAGAAGTTGACCATTATGAGCAGGTTTCTGATGAAAAGATTGATTCTATTGTTGCAGGCATTGAAAATAAACATATGGATAATCTTATGGTTGAAGATATACAGGATATGATTGAACAGAAGCTTATGAGCGAGGGCAAGTTTGAACTTGCCAAAAAGTACATAATATACCGTTATACACGTGAAATGGTGCGGCGTGCCAATACAACTGATGATTCTATTATGAGCCTTATTAAAAACAGCAATAAGGACGTTATGGAAGAAAATTCCAATAAGAACGCCTACATTGCATCTACACAAAGAGACCTTATAGCAGGTGAGGTATCTAAAGACCTGACAAAGAGGGTGCTTCTTCCAGAGAAAATTGTAAGGGCGCATGAAGAAGGGGTAATACATTTCCATGACATGGATTATTTCCTCCAGAGCATATTTAACTGCTGCCTTATAAATATTGGCGATATGCTTGAAAACGGGACTGTCATGAATGGCAAACTAATTGAAAGCCCCAAGAGCTTCCAGGTGGCATGTACAGTTATGACACAGATTATCTCTGCAGTTGCAAGCAGCCAGTATGGAGGCCAGTCAGTTGATATCAGGCATCTTGGCAAATACCTGCGCAAAAGCCATGACAAGTATGCAATGCATTACAGGCAGAAATATGGCAATGAAATAAGTGAGGATATACTTGAAGAGTTTGTACAGGACAGGCTGTCTGATGAGCTTAAATCAGGCGTACAGACTATACAGTACCAGATTAATACATTAATGACTACAAACGGGCAGTCACCATTTGTAACTTTGTTTTTAAATCTTGATATAAATGACCCATATATTAAAGAAAATGCAATGATTATTGAGGAAATACTTAACCAGCGCATTGAAGGCATTAAAAATGAAAAAGGTGTATATGTTACACCAGCATTTCCAAAACTTATATATGTACTTGATGAGCATAACTGCCTGAAAGGTGGTGCATATGACTACCTGACAAGACTTGCAGTAAAATGTTCTGCCAAAAGGATGTACCCTGACTATATTTCAGCTAAAAAAATGCGTGAAAACTATGAAGGCAATGTCTTTTCATGTATGGGGTGCAGAAGCTTCCTTACACCTTGGAAGGACAGCAATGGGGAATATAAATTTGAGGGACGCTTTAACCAGGGTGTTGTAAGCATAAACCTTCCACAGATAGGCATAATAGCAGATGGTGACGAAGAAGTGTTCTGGGAGCTTTTAGAAGAGCGCCTTGCACTTTGTTTTGAAGCACTTATGTGCAGGCACCATTCACTTGAAGGTACAATTTCAAGTGTAAGCCCTATACACTGGCAGTATGGTGCAATAGCAAGGCTTGGCAAGGATGAACCTATAGACAGCCTTCTGCATAATGGATATTCAACCATATCTTTAGGATATATTGGGCTGTATGAGGTAACAAAACTTATGACAGGTGTCAGCCATACAAATCCTAAAGGGACTAACTTTGCACTGCGCCTTATGAAACGCCTGCGCCTTGCATGTGATACATGGAAGCTTGAAACAGGAATAGGTTTCGGTCTTTATGGCACACCAGCAGAAAGCCTGTGTTACCGCTTTGCAGAAATTGATAAAAAGAAATTTGGCAGTATAAAAGATATAACAGACAAAGGGTATTATACTAATTCCTACCATATTGATGTACGTGAAAAAATAGATGCATTCAGTAAATTCAGGTTTGAAAGCCAGTTCCAGAAGATTTCTTCAGGAGGTGCAATTTCATATGTAGAAATACCAAATATGAGGCATAACCTTGGAGCACTGGAAGACCTTGTAAAGTTTATTTATGAAAATATACAGTATGCAGAATTTAATACAAAGTCCGACTACTGCCATGTATGCGGCTTTGATGGTGAGATTATAGTGAATGACAACCTTGAGTGGGAATGTCCGCAATGCCATAACAAGGATAAAAACAAAATGAACGTTACAAGAAGGACATGTGGGTATCTTGGAGAAAATTTCTGGAATGATGGCAAGACAAAAGAAATTAATTCAAGGGTGCTGCATCTGTAACCAGGGAAAGGTATTTTATATAATGAATTATGCAAAAATTAAAAAATGTGATGTTGCAAACGGGCCAGGTGTCAGGGTATCACTTTTTGTCAGTGGCTGTACACATCACTGCAAAGAATGTTTTAACCCTGAAACATGGGATTTTAATTACGGAAAGCCGTTTACAGCCAGTACAGAAGATGAAATAATAAAGTATCTTGGACCAGATTATATAAAGGGGCTTACACTTCTTGGCGGTGAACCTCTGGAACATAGCAGCCAGCAAGTGCTTCTGCCCCTGTTAAGGAAAATTAAAGGAATATATCCGGAAAAAAGCATATGGTGTTTTACAGGATATGATTTTGAAAAAGATGTTACAGGGCGTATGCTTAATGAATGGGAAGAAACAAAGGAATTGCTTTCTTATATTGATGTTATGGTAGATGGGGAGTTCATAGCAGATAAAAAAGACCTTGGGCTGGTATTTAAAGGCTCATCCAACCAGAGAACCATAATGGTGCAGGAAAGCATGGCAAATGGGGAAATTATATACTGGGATGAAGATAATTAAAGGTTGATATGAACAATAAAAAAGATATTGAAAAACTGCTTGCAGAAGGAAATGTATTAAAGATAAAGCCTGACGGTTACAGCATGTATCCCATGTTTGTGCCTGGGCGTGATGAGGCTGTTATACGCAGTAAAGGGCGTGCTGGTGCCAGGCGGGGGGATGTTGTTTTATACAGAAGGAACAATGGCATGCTTGTACTGCACCGTCTGCACCACAAGGGAAAAGATGGTGTTTACATGGTCGGGGATAACCAGGTGAAGACAGAAGGCCCGCTTAATGAAAGACAAGTTATAGGTATACTGGATGGATTTATAAGGAATGGGAAATATATAAGCACAGATAATATTCTGTATAAGGCATTGTCCGGTATCTGGCTTTTTATGCGGCCATTCCGCAGGCCATTCCAGCTTGTAGCAGCATGGGTAAAAAGGAAAATATTTAAAGGCAGAAATGGAGGGATATATGAACCAGAAGCAGATAAAAAACGAGTTTAAAGAACTGGTAAAAGATGAGGAAAAATTTATAACCAGAAATATTACAGTAAAGGAAAATAAGTGGCAGGAAAAAATCAGCAAATATGTTCCTGAAACCTTGGATAAAACACTTAATACAGCATTTTGTAAAGCATTCGGGCTGGTTTTTGAAAAAGGTACAGGTTTTATTGAGAAAACATACAATAAAGAAAAACGTGAGCAGGATTTTAAGGTAAATGAATATGCAGCTGATTTAAGGAATAATAAAAGCAGCATTAAGAAATTTGGAAGGCTGGCTTTTGGCAGTAAAGTCCTTAATATGGCTATTTCTACAGCAGAAGGTGTGGGAATGGGTGTATTTGGCATGGGTATCCCTGATATCCCTGTATTTCTTTCAGTAATTTTAAAAAGCATATATGAAACGGCGCTCCATTTTGGGTTTGGATATGAAACAGAAGAAGAGCAGATATTTATACTGAAAATAATTGAAACTGCCCTGTGCCATGAAGATGAACTGGTAAATGGTGATATAGAGATTAATAGCTGGATAGAACCAGAAGGGAAAATATCATTTTTAACAGATAAAAAAACACAGATAGAAAAGACATCAGGCCTGCTTTCACAAGAACTGCTTTACCTTAAATTTATCCAGGGAATACCTGTTGCAGGGGTTGTTGGCGGCATATCAGATGTTATTTACCAGAAGAAAATTACAGATTATGCGGTATTAAAATATAAGAGGAGATTTCTGGTAAAACATATGGAAGAGGATGTAGTTATATAATAGAAGTTAAACCGTTGTTACTATAAAACAGCAAAGCCGTGTATAGTAACAACGGTTTATTACATTTTATTATATTTATCTATATAATCCTTTAATTTTTGTTAATTATACACAAAAATGTAAATAAAGTGAATAAATTTTTAAAAACCTCATATAATTTGTAATAGTTTTGTAACAATAATTAATGATATTTAATATTTAGACATTACTATTTTTTAAGCCGCTTGTAAAGCGGTATGGAGGATTAATATGAGAAAGGCAACAAAAGGGGCATTAGCAGCAGCAGTTTTAAGTGCAGCGCTTGTACCGGCAGCTAGTAACGCATCAGTAGCAATGGCACCTGCACCGGTAAAAGATGCTTCTTCACAAAAAGTCGTTATATTACAATCTGAAAACCATGTTGTGGAAAATGCGGATAATTATAACAGAATAAAAAGACTGAGCGCAAATCATGAAAAAAGGGCGCAGATGCAAGAGGCTGCACGCATAAAAAAAAGCTGCGGCGTATCTGTATCAGCCTCTGACAGGGTTATACTTGAAAGGATTGTTGAAGCAGAAGCAGGAGGGGAAGACCATAAAGGAAAAGTGCTTGTAGCCAATGTTGTATTAAACAGGGTTAAAAGCAAGTCATTTCCTTCTACAATCAGTGAAGTGGTCTTTGCACACAGGGGTTCTACGTACCAGTTTTCACCTATACATGATGGAAGATATTATACAGTAAGCGTTTCAGATGATACTAAAAAGGCAGTAAATGATGCATTAGATGGTGTTGACCCATCGCAGGGGGCACTTTACTTTATGGAAAGGGCATATGCGGACTCAGATAATGCTGCATGGTTTGACAGATGTCTTACAAGGCTGTTTGGTTATCATTGCCATGAATTTTATAAATAAAGAAAAGGCAGTTGTATAATGTTTAATTAATATATCAGGCGTACCTTAAAATATAAAAGAGGGTACGCCTTTCTGCTTATGGAGCAGGCGTAACAGTTCAGCCTTACCAGTGCTGAAAGCACTGATTTGCTACTATGAAGAATAGTAACGAACAGGCAAGAACTTTTTATTGTATTCTTGAAATAGGCAGCGTGTTATTGTATAATATATGCTAAATTTGTGTTTACATATTTGCTATATATATTATTTATATATGTGTTAATTCTATAGCTGCATTTTGCAGCAGAATGGAGGAAATAATGGAACTTTTGTATCAGAGTACACGTAGCAAAGGAGTTAAGGTAACTGCATCACAGGCAGTTTTAAAAGGTCTTGCTGATGATGGCGGCCTTTTTGTGCCTGAGAGGATTCCAGTACCTGGTATTCCGCTGGAAGCTTTTTCCAATATGTCATATAAGGAAACTGCCTATGAAGTAATGAAACTGTTTTTAACTGATTTTACAGAGGAAGAATTAAAGTCATGCATTGATAAAGCATATGATGATAAGTTTGATACTTGTGAAATTGCTCCACTAACAGAGAAAGCAGGGGTTTATTACCTTGAACTGTTCCACGGCGCTACAATAGCATTTAAGGATATGGCACTTTCCATACTGCCACATCTTCTTACAGTTTCAGCAAGGAAAAACAATGCCAGTGGTGAAATTGTAATTCTTACTGCAACATCAGGTGATACTGGCAAAGCAGCACTTGCAGGGTTTGCAGATGTACCTGGGACAAGGATTATTGTATTTTATCCTAAGAATGGTGTAAGCAGGATACAGGAAAGGCAGATGGTTACACAGAAAGGTGCAAATACTTCAGTTATAGGCATAACAGGAAATTTTGATGATGCGCAGAGTGGTGTCAAAGCGATGTTTAATAATAAAGAGCTGGCAAAGGCCATGAAGGAACATGATTACCAGTTTTCATCTGCCAACTCAATTAATATAGGGCGTCTTGTGCCACAGGTTGTATATTATGTTTATTCATATGCAAAACTGCTTTCAAATGGTGCAATAAAGGCTGGTGAACCAGTTAATTTTGTAGTCCCTACAGGTAATTTCGGCAATATACTTGCTGCTTATTATGCCAAGAACATGGGTGTGCCTGTTGGCAAGCTGGTTTGTGCATCTAATGAAAATAAAGTGTTATTTGATTTCTTTGAAACAGGGGTTTATGATAGAAACCGTAAATTTGTGCTTACATCATCACCATCTATGGATATACTGGTTTCAAGCAACCTTGAACGCCTGATATACAGGATTGCGGGGGACAGTCCGGAAGTAACTGCAAATATGATGTCTGCACTTGCCAGTGAAGGCAGATATGAAGTTACTGGTGAAATGAAAGACAAGCTTTCAGATTTTGCAAGCGGATGGGCAAATGAAGAACAGACAGCGGCTGAAATTAAAAGAGTGTATGAAGAAACAGGCTATGTAATGGATACACATACTGCTGTTGCATCTGCGGTTTACCATGATTATAAAGAGAAAACAAAAGATAATACTGTTACTGTAATTGCATCAACAGCAAGCCCATATAAATTCGGTACTAGTGTAATGGGTGCTATTGACAGCAAATATAAGGGCATGGATGACTTTGCACTTATCGATGAGTTAAGCAGGATATCAGGGACAGCCATTCCGGAAGCAGTAAAAGAAATACGTTCAGCACCTGTGCTTCACAATACAGTCTGCGAAACAAAAGATATGCAGAAGGAGGTAGAGAAAATCCTTGGCATCAATGTTTCCAGTCTTTCCCCACTTAAATAAAGTGGGGGAGAGTCCGCAGGTTGTGTCCTGGTATAAGGCTTATATGACACACTTGCTGTTATCATGGCAAGTTATGCTGGATGTACGCTGGATATTTTCCAGCATATAACCTAAAACAATAAGGTCAGATGCCAGTTTTTCAATTTCTTCATTGTCCATACATTCTGAAAGCTGGCAGGCAACAGTTGATAAAAAATATAAATTTGTGCAATTAGACATTGTGGTGCTCCCTGGATATATTTTTATATTATATTCAGGAGTTTTCCAGTTATTCTTAATTTTTTGGAACATGGAGTTTTCTTGATTTTAAAAGTATTATATTACTTTATATTTATGCGTTATAGGATAACCTGCCATTGGAATAGAATGGAATATATTTATATATAAGGTGTTTATCTGGCATTGCCAGGATTAGCCAGGAGGGAATATATATGGAGAATAGTAACCAGAAACTGGATTCTGCATTTAACTTTGCATTGGACACGCAGGGAGGAGTGGATTCTGCTGGCAGTAATACAGTATCTGTAAGTTCCAGGGCAGGGTATGATGCAATGGAAGACAGATGGCGTGTAATTGTAAAGTATTATGGGGATTTGGATATTATTTTAAGCGGCATACAGGGTGTGGCATATACAGGGCTTTTTAATAATTATGCAATTGTAAGCGTACCTGCAAGTGAACTGGGTACTCTTGCAGATACACAGGGAATAATTTATGTTGAAAAACCAAGGGAGGTATATTATAACGTAAATAACGGCAGGGCAGCTTCCTGTATTAATTCTGTCCAGGAAGGTCCTGGCATTACAAGTGGGGCAGCAGGGCTTAAAGGTAATGGTGTACTTGTAGCAATAATTGATTCGGGGGAGCGTGTTATTATATTGCTAAGCCAGCAAAAGCCTGGTAAATACTGATGTCCCGGCTAGTCCAGCCATACAGGAAATTTAAAATAAATAGCCAGGTTAGCACAGAATTAGCCTGTTTTACAAATTGAAAACTGTTTGCTGCATTTATTTGACACAAAGGCAAACAACCCTGTTTGGCGTGTCATTTTCAATTCTCAATGATAGACTGGATAACGGATATAAAGTCATCGGTTGGCATAACATTAATATTCTGTGCATCAATCTGGCTTCTGATATTTGAGTTTAAAGTCTGTGTTTCCAGTACAGAAACATTGTCTTCGCCTACATATTCTATTGCTGCGTTGTTTAGAATTACATTTCCGCCAGCTATAGGAAAAATACTTTGTGCGCCCCAACAATAACCATTAGGATTTAAAAACAGTATTGCCTCCATGCCTTCTTTCATCGCATATCCATCTGGCAATTGAACATATTCAGATGTTATTCCGCCCTCTTCGTAATAAATAAGCTCATTTCCTATATTGTCACCTTTAATGGAAGAATGAATAGCTAAAGTTATTGGGGTTATAGGATGACTAAGGCTTTCTGTTGCATTTTCCGGATTTTCTGTCAATGATACTGGTATTTCTTTCATAATAGTATCACTTACATTCACTACCTCTGCTTCTACAATGAAAGTAGCTGTATCTGTTAATTGGGGTAGGGAAAAGGCAGGATAAACGGATGTATTTTCATATATGGGCAAGTTTTTTTGGTTGTTTTTTAATGCAGCCGTATATCTGGTAATTGCTATTAACATTAATATACAAAATACAATTAATAAAAAACTGGTTTTCTTTTTCATCTTAATCCCCCCTGCCAATTATTGTTAAGCGTAATGGCAAGAAAAGAGCCATTATTGCGGTTGACCGTATAATTTTCACTGACATTTACCAAATATTGTCTACTGGTGAAGAGTAGAACCAAGCTAAGAAACATACATTATTATTTCAAAGCTACCCTGTGACAGCTTATTTAAGTGCGCCATTTTTTGGCTGTCCTCTACTTTCTTTCATATTAGTTTCCTTTTGTAATTCTTTTAAAAATAATACCATATATAGTATGTACTGTCAATTAAGATTGTTAACGGACGTGATTGAAGGTATATTTAATTATACGTTGACGGAAGTGTTTTATTTGTGTTACCATGTCCATGCAAGGTTCTCCTTTATGGGTTGTTGTTTTTTGATAATTTCAATTATACCATATCATGAATCTTGCTTTTTATTTTTTTCTATTATCTATCTATTGTATCTCAATATTTTGGCAAAAAAAGTGGAGGAATTTTTAGAATTATGGATTTGAAAGACCTATAAAATAAGGTCTGGGGAATCCGGGAGGCTATAATTGCTGAAGGGAGGAAAGAATGATGCAGGAAAGCAGATTATTTAAGATAGTATATCATTTGCTTGAGAAAGGGCAGGCTACTGCCCCAGAATTAGCAGAAAAATTTGAAGTATCGGTCCGGACAATTTATAGGGATATTGATGCTTTAAGCGGAGCAGGCATCCCTATTTATGCAGAAGCAGGCAGAAACGGCGGCATACATTTGATGAATGGTTTTGTTTTGGACAAAGCCGTATTGTCAGAAGAAGAAAAACAGGAAATCCTTACGGCATTACAAAGCATAAATACTACGCAAAATATCAGCAGCAGCCAGACATTGCAGAAGCTTTCTGCAATATTTAACCTCAGTTCAGAAAACTGGCTTGAGGTGAACTTTTCCAGATGGGGAAATAAAGGAACGGATAATAAAAAATTTGAGATATTGAAATCATCGGTAATTCACAAAAAGTGCGTAAAAATAACATATGCAAGTTCCTATGGGGAAGTCAGTGAAAGGATTATCTGCCCGTTAAAAATGGCATATAAGTCTATGTCGTGGTACTTAAAGGCATACTGTATGCAGAAACAGGATTACCGGATTTTTAAACTGACCCGTATTATAGATTTCAAGGTTCTGACAGAGGGCTTTTCCAAGTATTCATTTCCAGAAACAGAGGAAGAATCAGGGCAAAGCTATCATACAATCATTCTTCGTTTTCCACAGAATATGGCATACCGGGTTTATGATGAATTTGATGGAACACAGGTAAGCAGGAATGAGAATGGAGATTTCATCGTATCTGCCCAAATGCCAGAAGATGAGTGGCTGACAGGGTATCTGTTATCATTTGGAACACAGGTGGATATTATAGAGCCTGCGTATCTGGGAGAAATTGTATCTGAACAGGCAAAAAGGATTTACGAAAAATATAAAACATGACATAGGGTGTCAGCATATATGTGATACAATTTGATTATAAACTCTATTTAAGGAAGTGAGGAATCAGAAGTGAAATTTGAATGGAAAAAGCAGGAGAAAGAAATATACGGTGTGGGCACAATTCCTTGTCTTATTGATGTTCCTTCCCAAAATTATATTACTATTTCTGGTATGGGAAATCCTAACAATAAGGTTTTTTCTGAAAAAGTTTCAGCTCTTTTTTTGGCAGCTTATAAAATAAAAATGGCTTATAAATCATCAGCCGGAAAAAACCAAAAAATAAATGATTATTCAGTATATCCATTGGAGGGTGTATGGAGCAATGATTCTTTGAAGGATGAATTGATAAAGGATGAACTGCAATACGTCATTATGATTCGGCAGCCAGATTTTATTACCAGAGAAATATTTGATAACTCTTTAGGTTTAGCTAAGAGAAAAAAGCCTAATATATATCTTGACGATATTTCATTTGAAACGATTTGTGATGGAAAATGTATTCAAATGTTACATAAAGGAGCATTTGATGATGAACCCGCATCATTTAAAATTATGGACAGATACTGCTTGGAGCATGGATATAAGCGTATTGGGAAAAAACATAGGGAAATATATTTGAATAATGCGAATCGCACATCGAAGCCGAAACTAAAAACTATATTGAGATACAAAGTTATGGATACAAGGATACAATAGAAAGTATACTTTGCGAACTTTTTATTGTCATGAATAAAGGATATTATTTTTATGAAAAGGAAAGGAAACAAACATGGGAAGACCAACAACAAAAACAGATTTATTGACCGCAGCAGCTACAAACTATGAAAAACTAATTTTGTCAGTGTTACAGCAAGCCATTATGATTGGGCAATGAAGAAATTAAAAGCACATAAGAAAAATTGTGCTGCTATGTGAGGTGGAAAAAGATGCACTTTGTGAAATCCAAGGGAATATTTTTATGAGAGGTTAGACCATTTATTTCCGCAGTTAAAAGAAAAATACATGCGGATATATGGAAATCAATATATGGTTAAAAGTCCCCACAATAATCAATTAATGAGTTTGTTTTATCAGAAATGCAATAAGGCGGGTATTGTCCATAGCAACGAACAGATATTTCAGTATTTACATACCTTTGAGGAAAAAGAAACAGCAAAACAGTTAAGCCTTTGGGATATGGGGATGATATGACTAATTCCTCTTCTATTGTCCGGAATTCAAACAGGAAAAATAATGTATACAACAAATGCAACAGAAGCAGTAAATTCAAGTTTCAGGAAAGTAATTAAAAAATGTTCTTTTCCTAATGAAAATGCTGTCATGCAATATTTTAGCTTTTGCAGCTGACATGTTTTTTGTTAAAAATATGAGTTTTACAGTCATAAGACAGGCAGCATTCCTAATAAAATAAGAAAAAAAGGGAGTGTTGTAGCAATGACATTGGAAGAATTATCTGTATTAAAGAGAATACCAATTATGGAGCTCCGCAGGGAAGAACTTTCAGATGCCAGCGAAATTGTAATAGATTTATCTAAAAGCCAGAACCAACGTGTACAGTCTTTTTTAGGGCAGACCAAAAATCCTTTTGCACATAATGTAGGAGAATATATTTTACAGATTGGTTATATGGAGGGTGCAGAGGAAACACTGGATGACCGTATGGTGCTGCTTGCCAGAAAACAGACATTTATTTTACCAGGACTTAAACCAGGAGGAATGTAACATGAAAGGAAAAGATTTTTATAATGTGGCAGTTTATCTCCGTCTGAGCCGTGATGATGGAATATATGGCAGCGGTGCAGAGAGTAATAGCATCCGCTCCCAAAGAAACCTGGTATGTTCATATATCCGTAAAAAGGATGATATGGAAATTTATGATATCTATGTAGATGACGGGTGGTCTGGTGCAAATTTTGACAGGCCTTCTTTTAAACGGATGATTGAAGATATAGAAGCTGGACACGTTAATTGTGTGATTGTAAAAGATTTATCCAGATTTGGGCGGGATTATATAGAAGCTGGGCGGTTAATTCAAAAAACCTTCCCAGCTTTTTCTGTACGGTTTATTGCTCTGGACGATAATTTTGATTCGCTTACGGCAGATTTTAATGAGAAAACGCTGGTGCTGCCAGTCAGGAACTTTATAAATGATTCTTATTGCAGCGACATTTCCAAAAAGGTCAGAAGCCACCAGCAGGCGAAAAGGGAAAAAGGAGATTTTATTGGTGCTTTTGCAGTGTATGGATACCGTAAAAACCCAGAGAATAACAGCCAGCTTCTTGTAGATGGATATGCTGCAGGGATTGTAAAAAAGATATTTGCATGGAAGATTGCTGGGTTTAGCAGCCTTGCCATAGCAGAAAAATTAAATGGGATGGGAATTCTTTCTCCTATGGAATATAAAAAGTCAAAGGGAGAGAAATTTTCTACTGGGTTTGTTACCCATGCCAGGGCAAAATGGTCGTCAGTAGCGGTTAAGCGTATTCTGGCAAATGAGATGTATACAGGAATGATGGTACAAGGGAAAAACGAAAAAGCCAGCTATAAAGTGAAACGCCTGGCAGAAAAGCCCAGAGAGGAATGGGTGCGTGTGGCAGATACCCATGAGGCAATAGTGCCAGCAGAGGATTTTGAAATAGTCCAGAAACTGCTTGCCATAGACACAAGAGCGTCTGCTGGAAAAGCTGGATGCCATATGTATACAGGTTTCCTTTACTGTGGAGATTGCGGTAAGCCCATGAGCCGGCGGGTAAACCGCTACAAGGGTAAGGAAAAAGTTTACTTTATCTGCCCGTCCAGAAATAAAGGATTGGGCTGCACCAGACACAGTATTCCAGAGGAAGAATTAAAACATCTTATACTGGCAGGATTGCAGCAGCATCTGGCATTGTTTTTAAATAAAAGCTATGTACTGTCACAAATTGAAGAAATGGAAATAAAGTTTGGGGAAGCAGAACTTTTTAGCAGGGAAATCCAGAGGCTTCATAAAGAACAGGAGAAATTTATGTCCCTGCGTACCAGCTTATATGAAGATTTTAAACAAGGGATTATCACTGGGGAGGATTTCAAAGACTTCCGGAAAATTTATGAAATACAGTACCAGGCAGCAGAGGATGCCATCAGGCAGCAGGAGGATACAATACAGAACTTATTTAAGGCAGGCATAACTGCTGGGGCAAATCTGGAAAAAATGAAAGCTAAAATAGAAATTACGGAACTGGACAGGAATATTCTGGTAACTTTTGTCAGCCGTGTCCTTGTGTATGAGGATAAAAGAGTATTTCTGGAACTCCGGGCAAAGGACATGTTTGCAGATATTCTGGTGCTGGCAGATTATTTGGATTGCAATGTGGAATGCCAGGGTGGAAAAGTGCAGTCATAAGACAGGCAGTGTACCTAATAGAATAGGACACAGGGGATTGCAGGAAGGAAAGGAGGCATCATGGCATGGCGCGCACTTCTAAAAAAGAAAAAATTGGACAAATACCTGTTTCAAGACGTTTCCATGTGGGGATTTATGCAAGGCTTTCAGTTGATAGTACAGAAAAAAAGAATGAATCTATTGATACACAGATTGCCATTGCAAGGCAATATCTGAAAGAACACCCAGAGATGGAGCTTTATGGCTGCTATACAGATTTAGGCAAAACCGGAACAAATTTTAAACGTGAAGGTTTTGAGCGTATGATGCAGGATGTGCGGAAGAAACGTATTGATTGTGTCATTGTCAAAGATTTGTCCCGTTTTGGCAGAAACCATATTGAAACGGGAAATTATATCCAGAAAATTTTCCCTTTTATGGGTGTCCGGTTTATTGCCATTACAGACGGGGTTGATACTTTACCCACAAAAGCAGGAACTGATGAAATGGCGGTTAACCTGAAAAACCTGTTCAATGAGATGTATGCAAAGGATATATCTGAAAAGGTAAAATCCAGCAGGCGCACCAGCCAGGAACAGGGCAGTTACACTGGCGGAATACCGCCTTATGGATACTATTCAGAATGGGTAGCTGGAAAGAAATGTCTTTTTGTTTGTCCAGAAACATCAGTGGTTGTTAAAGAGATTTATGAGATGTTCCTGGCTGGAAAGAATATGCGGCAGATTACCAGGGTACTGTATGAAAAGAAAATCCACCGTCCAGGTATTTACAGAAAGACAGGACATGTGTACCAGCAGGAGGGGGAGGTTTTGGAACAATGGGCGGCTGGCACAGTAAAGCTTATTCTTTCTAATCCAGTCTATATGGGCTGTCTGGTACATGGGACAACTGAGCCAGTTGTCAGTGAGGACATGTTTTTCCAAACGGCTTCTATACTTGAAAAGTCTGCCGTAAAATATTGTAACAGGAATGGCCTTTCTAAAAAGATGCCTTTGGAGGAGGATATTTATGCAGGGGTCTTGTTTTGCGGAGGCTGTGGGAAACGGATGGCAAGGGTTGTAAGTACAAAGCAGTTAAGTTCTGGGGACAGGGTGCGCATTTATGGATATTATTGTCCAGCTTCACGCAGAATGGATGATTTGCATTGCCCAGCAAACAGCATAAGCATAAATGTACTGGCTAAACTAGTAAAAACTGCATTGCATCAGGAATTTGCCCTTTCAGGAATATGTCCGGGCAAGCTGGTAAAAGAATTTGAAAAACAGGCAGAAGGACAGAAGAGGCAGGCCATGCAAGAGATAGCCAGGTGCGGGAAACAGAAAGAGAATATGAAAAAACGGGGAAGTGAGCTGTACCTTAAATACCATACAGGCAGTATTTCACTGGAAAAATTCCAGCAAATGAAAAGGGAAAATGAAAAGTCAGTCCAGGAGATTTCAAAAAGGCAGGAAGCATTACAATGCAGCCTGTATATAATAGATAAGGAGTTAAAAGAAAAGGGAAAGTTTCTGCGGAATCTTATAAAATGCAATGAAAAGACAGAGCTGGCAAAAGATGTTATACATACCCTGGTTAACCGGATTGATGTGTATACTGGCAGCCGTGTAAAAATAACTTTTACATTCCGCATGAATGACTTACTTGTGAAAAGGTAAAATATATGAAATATAATATCCGTATTGCCATCTATATCCGCCTTTCTAAGCCTGATGCAGATGGAAAGATTCAGGAGGAAAGTAATAGTATTTCCATGCAGCGTATTTTGATAAGAAAGTATATAGAATCTCATTTTACTTCCTTCCAGATTATGGAATACCAGGACGATGGTTTTTCAGGAACGGACTTTGCTAGGGTTAGATAACGATACCTTTTTGATATGCGGTATCAACATCTAGCCCCGGCTTTTTCTTTAGACTACAATACTGTCTACGTCTGTGCCGATTTGACGGAAATAAGATGTGTTTTTGATAGGTTCTTGTGAGTTGTCTACTTTACCAACAAAATTATAAAATATTTCAATCTTGCGGGTGTTGGTTTCCCTGTCCAGTTCATAAATCAATATGCGGTCAATAAATTCATGCACATTCTCATAGGTCAGCTCTTTAAT
>CAJTXH010000044.1:17094-19241 GCA_910580005.1 uncultured Lachnospiraceae bacterium
AATCTGCGTGTACCTCTTTACCAACTGGACGAATTTCTTTACATCAGAGTTATGCTCCTTGGCGTTCTGTATCTGCTGATCCAGTTCTGCAATACGTCCTTTCAGCGTCTTTTTTTCTTCCTCATAGCCCGAAGTCATAAAGATAAACTGCTCATCAGAAAGTTTCCCTAAAGCGTTGTCCTCATACAGTTTGCGGAAAACGGTGTCAATTTCTTTTAGCCGTGCCTGTGCAGTAAGAAGCTCTTTCTGTTCCTGCTCCGATACCTTTAAGGCTTCTCGGCTTCCGTATTCCGTAGCGGTCTTGATAAATTCCTTTTCATGCTTTTTTACAAAGGACAGTACCCTCTGCATATCAGCAAGGACAAGTTCTGTAATGACCGATTTCCGTATGTAGTGGGTGGTGCATTGCGTCATGTTTCTTGGGCGGTTGCGGTAGTTGCCGCAGGTGTAGGCGTGTTTGCGTTCTGGTATGCTCACGCCCTGCTGCAGGTACATTTTATATCCGCAGTCACCGCAGAACAGAAGCCCGGAAAAAATGTCAATTTCCTCTGATTTTGTGGGACGGTGCCTTGTGGCAATCCTTTTCTGCGCAAGAGCAAAGGTTTCTTCATCAATGAGCGCTTCGTGCGTGTTAGGGAAAAAGTAACGCTTTTCTTCCGGGTTCTTCTTGGTCTTTTTGGACTTGTAAGATACCTTGTAGGTTTTCCCCGTGATTGTATGTCCCAGATACTCCTGCCTTGTAAGCATATCATAAATCGTTTTGTCCGGCCATGTGTAAGGTATCAGTGAAGCTTTATGATACCGTGTCTGCCCGGTACGCTTGTAACGTAATGCCCCGACAGTGAGGATTTTGTGGTCGGCAAGCCATTTCTGAATACTGCACATACGCTCGCCTTTGACATACAGTGCAAATATCTGTTTCACGACAGGGGCGGTTTCCGGGTCGGGTATCAAATGGTTTTTATCGTCCGGGTCTATCAGATAGCCGTAAGGACATTCGCCGTTGACACGTTCCCCTTTCTGCGCCTTTGCCTGTTTCACGGCACGGATTTTCTTGCTTGTGTCCCGTGCGTAAAACTCATTGAACCAGTTCCTTAACGGGGTAAATTCGTTGTCGTCCCTTGCGGTGTCTACGCCGTCATTGATTGCAATATACCGTACCTCATATTCTGGAAAGACAATCTCTATCAGTTCCCCGGTCTTTAAGTAGTTACGCCCTAAACGGGAGAGGTCTTTTGTTATGACCGTCCCAACGTGTCCGGCTTCCACTTCACGCAGCATGGCTTGTAAGCCTTCACGCTCGAAGCTCACGCCCGATACACCGTCGTCAATGAAAAATTTTGTGTTAATAAAATGATGTTCCTCTGCGTATTTCTGCAATATCATTCTCTGGTTCTGTATGCTGCCGGACTCCCCGGCTTGTAAGTCCTCTTGGCTCAATCTGCAATAGAGGGCTGTGATCTTGTCTGACTGTAACATGGCTGCTCCTTTCTGACAGCCAGACAAAAGGTATAATGTACTTAAAGTAATTATACCATGTTCCGCCGTCAAAGTCACTATGTAATTACGCCCGGAAACGCCGTTTTGCGGCGGTTTCCCGCATATCTTTCCTAATCAGTTTTTCCACTTTTTTATCCAGTGTTTCCGCTGCGCTCTCGCTCTGTGCGGAAACGACAAGGTATGTAACAGTGCCTATCTTATGTTCCGTGGTCGTATGTATGGGTGTTCCCATAAATTCACTCCTTTTGGATTGTCCTATATTTTTTATTCTATGGGGGAATAAGATTGTCCTATTACAATTTATCCCTGTCCTGTCAGTGGTAAGTGTGGTAATAGGCTCTCGGACGGCTTGGCAGCTCCACGGGACTTGCACCCCTCTCATTCTTATGAGTAGCCGTGTCATACGGGTGTATCATTATACCAATGTGCGGGTCATGGCGGCGGCAGTTTCCACTTTGCCGCCTGCGGTTCACTGATAATAAATCGCTCGCCCCTTGCCGGGGGTCTTGGCGTATCAGCCCGCAGGCTCGCCGCACATTGAACGTGTCCGTTTGCCCTATGCTGCGCCGTGCGCTTTCTTTGTCAAAGTTCCGGGGCTTGTCAGCCCGCAAAGGCACACCATGAAGATGTACTTTTGCGGAATGGCA
>CAJTXH010000045.1 GCA_910580005.1 uncultured Lachnospiraceae bacterium
ATGCAATCAAAGCTGCATTGTATAAAGCAACAAATTAAAAAAACAGGTAATTAAAGACTTTTATTGGTAATAACTTTTTATGCGGTTATCCTGGCTAGTATCAATCCATGCTTGAAACTTGTACCGAAAAGTGATAAAATTATAATATCCGTATGGCAAAAATAAGGGAGGAGGTATTGATGGACAGGATAAAAGGTGTGAAGAAGGCATTTACACTCCGGTGCAGGGATGCTGTTACAAAAGAAGCAGCAGATGCAGTTTTATCTGGAAGCACCAGCGCATCTTACAAGCAGATAAATATCCATAGTGTAAAAGAAGCAGGCATTTTAAAAGAAACTGTAAGCAATGCAGGCACAGCGTATAATACCATTCTTACACATAAAGCACCAGTATATTGTGTCCATGCAGTTATGCCAGGGTATAGGAATGTTAATAATAACCTGACTATAGAAGAATTATTTAGTGGCACTGGGAGGAATTTCAGATGATAAGCACAGAATCTTATCTAAATGCAATGAACAGCCTTAAGGTTTTAAAACCTGTTAAGACATACCCGGAAAATAGTGGAAGGGAAACTACTATTACAGGGTTTGATGAAATGCTCCAAAAGGTTTCTGGCAAGAACAATAAAACAGAAAATAAGAAAGCAGAAAAAGAAGACACAGGAAATACAAAAGACACAGATGAAGATACAGGATATAAAGACCCTGTAACTGGCAGGATGGTCAGATATGTTGATGTAGCAGATGGCAATAAAGATGACAGCAAGAAAGTTAAAGAGTCTTCAACGGCAGGGCAGCAGGCTGTTCCAGCATCTTCTATGAAGAAAACAAAGTATGATGCATATTTTAAAGCAGCTGCTATAAAGTATGATGTATCAGAAAGCCTTCTTAAAGCAATTGCAAAGGCTGAATCTGATTTTAACCCTGGCTGTGTATCAAGTGCAGGTGCAATGGGTATAATGCAGCTTATGCCAGAAACAGCAAAAGGGCTTGGAGTTGATGACCCATATGACCCAGAGCAGAACATAATGGGCGGTGCAAAATGTATTTCACTTAAGTTAAAGGAATTTAAGGGTGATGTAAGGCTTGCGCTTGCTGCATATAATGCCGGAAGCGGCGCAGTAAGGCGTAATGGGGGCGTTCCTTCATACTGCAATACATATATTAACAAGGTGCTTAGTTATAAAGAAGCATTTGAAACTGCAAATGCAGTAGGATAAAAACCAGAGTATTGGCATGGAGAATAATTATGGATACTTTTAAACAGCAAAGTAGCATAAATGACAACGTTGAAAAAAGCATAAGGAAAAAGTTCCATAAGGCGCTTTTTAGCAGGTTTGCAAAGGCAGTTAATGAGTACAGGCTTCTTGAAGAAGGGGACAGGGTAGCGGTATGTATATCAGGCGGCAAGGACTCCATGCTTATGGCAAAGCTTTTCCAGGAGCTTAAAAAACATAATAAGTTTAATTTCGGGCTTGAATTTCTTGTAATGGATCCAGGATATAATAAAGCAAACAGGGAAGCTTTAGAAAACAATGCAAAGCTTTTAAATATACCAGTTACAATTTTTGAAACACAAATATTTGATGCAGTGTATGAAATAGAAAAATCACCCTGTTATTTATGTGCACGCATGAGAAGGGGATATCTTTATAATAATGCAAGGAAGCTTGGCTGTAATAAGATTGCGCTTGGACACCACTATGATGATGTAATTGAAACAATACTTATGGGTATGCTGTATGGCGCACAGGTACAGACAATGATGCCAAAACTCCATAGTACGAATTTCAAAGGCATGGAACTTATAAGACCGATGTATCTTATAAGGGAAGAAGATATAATACACTGGAAAGAATATAATAATTTAAAATTCCTGCAATGTGCATGCAGGTTCACGGAGAATTGTACATCATGTGGGGAAGATGGCGCTGCCAAGTCAAAACGTACGGAGGTAAAGACACTTATAAAAAACCTTAAAAAGATAAACCCGTATATAGAAAGCAATATATTCCGGAGTGTGGAAAACATAAACCTTGATACGGTTATTGCATATAAAGAGAATGGTGTTAAACATAGTTTTCTTGATAACTATAACAGGGATTAGGTTTATAGATATAAATAATTAATATAGAAAGGTATTGGTGATTTAATGATGAAGATACAGTCAGTAAATGATGAAGCTTTTAAGGCTTATGGACGTGTTGTTGATGGATATGACTGCAAAGAGATGTTAGAGAAGCTGGAGGAACTTACAGATATGCCAGGAGATTCTGTAATATATGTACCTTCTGTGCCAGAACTTGAAGCAACACCGGCATATGATGATTTTAGTAATAACTGTTTTGGCGGCATGCCAATAGAAATTGGATATTGTAATGGCACTAATACAAAGCTCAACTGCTTTGAGTACCATCATGACAATGAAATAAATGTAGCTGCTAATGATGCAATCCTGCTGGTAGCCCTTAAGCAGGACATTATAGATGGAAAGATTGACTCTTCTAAGACAGAGGCTTTTCTCTGTCCGAAGGGCACAGCCGTAGAACTATATTCTGCTACTCTGCATTATGCACCATGCAGCGCTAAGAATGGCGAAGGCTTCAGGGTTGCAATTATTCTTCCAAAAGGGACAAATGAAGAAGCTCCAGAGATAACAGTTAAGAATGAAGAGGATAAGTATCTGTGGGCAAGAAATAAATGGCTTATTGCACATGCTGATACAACAGAAGCTTCCCAAGGGGCGTATATTGGTATTACAGGGGAAAATATTGATATTGCAGGTTTAATATAATTGCAAGTGTGGCAGATTAGAAACATATGGCAGGCATAAGCCAGGTGTATGTTGTACTTGCATATATGCACAGGGAAGGCTGTTCTCTGTGCATTTTTTGCTTAATCCTTTATAATAAAGAAAGACAGGTATATTTATGGAACTGCCAGAAAGTTTTATGAAAAGAATGAAAAATCTTCTTGGTGATGGATATAATAGTTTTATCTCATCATATAATGAAGAAAAACAGCCAGGGCTGCGCATTAATACATTAAAGTTAAATATAAAGGATAAGGGCAGGCTTCCTTTTCATCTTATAAGCGTGCCATGGGCAGAAGAAGGCTTTTATTATAACCAGGAGGAGCGGCCAGGACGCCACCCATTGCATGAAGCAGGTGTTTACTATATACAGGAACCAAGCGCTATGTCTGTTGTAAGCCTTCTTGAGCCGGAAGAGGGGGATGTTGTATGTGATTTATGTGCAGCGCCAGGAGGAAAAAGCACACACATTGCTGGCAGGCTGAATGGCAAGGGGCTTCTTGTGGTTAATGAAATATTGCCAGTGCGTGCTAAGATACTGTCCCAGAATATAGAAAGGCTTGGTGTGTGCAATGCACTTGTATGTAATGAGACGCCAGACAGGATGGCAGGGCATTTTCCAGGATTTTTTGATAAAATATTAGTAGACGCACCATGCTCTGGTGAGGGAATGTTTAGAAAAGACCCAGCAGCGGCAGAAGAATGGAGCATCGAAAATGTAAATATGTGTGCTGCACGTCAGAAGGAAATCTTAAATTGCGCTGGCAGAATGTTAAAGCCAGGTGGTGTGCTTGTATATTCTACATGCACATTTTCACCAGATGAGGATGAAGATATAGTTATATGGTTTTTGAGGGAGCATAGGGACTATAAAGTGCAGGACTGGAAGACTTCAGGCATGGCAGCGGGTATCAGGGAGCATGGGGTTAAAGATAATATTCCAGACAGCGGAGAAACGGGTTTTGTAACAGAAGGTTCTGGAAAGCTTTCAAATGAAGAAAAAACAGCAATAAAGGGGGCCTTAAGGTTGTGGCCACACAAAATTAAGGGTGAAGGGCATTTTGCTGTTAAGTTTATAAAAGATGGGAATGCATGTGGGGAGAACCATATCTGCAATATAAATAAAAAGAAGAAAAATGCGGATAAAAACCAGACATATGCCAGCAAAAAAGAACTGGAGGAAATCCACAAATTGCTTGGTAAAATATTTATTACAGCAGATTTAGGGCAGTATAGTAAAAGGCTCAGGTTTTTTGGAGATATGCTTTACCTTATGCCAGAAGGCATAAATAACGTTGAAGGAATAAAGGTTTTAAGGCAGGGGCTTCATATCGCAGTACGTAAAAAAAACAGGTATGAGCCGGCACATGCCCTTGCAAAAGCAGCAATCCCAGGGCTTGCCAGGCAGTATTATGATTGCAGTGACAGCCAGGCATTGCAGTACCTTCATGGTGAAACAATAAGCTGCCCAGAGGAATTTAAGGGCTGGGTGTTAATCGGATATAAAGGTTTCCCGTTAGGCTGGGGCAAGGCACAAGGAGGTACTGCCAAAAACCATTATCCTAAAGGTTTAAGAATATGAAACATTGTATTTTATGCGTTTTAAATGTATAATGTGTAGAAACTGTATTATGGGGGTGTTATATGAGGGTTGCACTTGGACAGATAGATATGGTGTGGGAGGATAAAAAGGCTTCATTAGTTAAAGTAGAAAAAATGGTTAAAGAAGCGGCGTCAGCAAAAGCAGATATAATTATATTCCCAGAAATGGCATTAACTGGTTTTTCAATGGCGTTAAATAAAATTGGCGAGGATGAAAAATCACCAGAAAGTGTAAATGCAATGGGGGAACTTGCCATACAAAACAATATTGCTATTGGCTTTGGGTGGGCAGCACTGCCATCCCCTGGGAGTACAAAAGGGACTAACAGGTTCACAGTTATAGGAAATGATGGAAATATTATTACTGAATATAAAAAAATAAATCCATTTACTTATGGTGGTGAAAGTGAAGTATATGGGAGTGGAAGCAATATTGTGGCAGCGCAGTTTGCAGGGCACACAATAAGCCTTTTTATATGTTATGATTTGCGTTTTCCTGAACTGTTCCAGATTGCATCAGAAAAAGCAGATGTTATATTTGTAATTGCGGACTGGCCAGCCATAAGGAGCACACACTGGACAACTCTTATAAGGGCAAGGGCAATAGAAACACAATCATATGTTGTGGGTGTAAACTGTTATGGTATACACAATGGCGAAAGCAGTAACGGCGGCAGCCTGGCAGTTGATGCAATAGGGAATATACTTGGGCAGATTTCAGGGAGGGAAGGTGTACTTATATGCGATATTGATAACAGGGCATGGAGCCTTAGGGATAAATTTAACACACGTAAAGACCGTAAGACAGAATTTTATATAAAGGAATATCTGGCTCTTACTGGCAGGGAGAATATTAATCTATGAGACAATATGAATTTGCTATAAGGATTGCACAAATACACCATCTGGTGGAAGAGCGCAAATATAAAAAAGCACTTGCTGTAATAAGGACACTTGATATGAGGCAGGTTAAAAATATTAGTGATTTGACTATTATTGCAGATGTTTTTGCCAGGACGGGGCAGTTTGATTCAGCAAAGGAAGCTTATCTTAAAATATATACTAAATCAAAAACCAGGCGTGTTGTGTACCGGCTTATAATTATTTCAATACATACAAAAGAACTTGATGATGCTGAGAAATATTATAATGAGTTTGTGCAGATGGGACCAGATACAAGGGATGCAATTATATTAAGGTACAGGATTGACAAGGCAGCAGGTGTACATATTGGAAAACTTGTTGAAACACTAGAAGAACTGAAAGAAGAGGAATACATAGAAGAATGGGCTTATGAGCTTGCCAGGCTGTATTATAAAGCAGGAAGGTTTGAGGAATGCCGGAGGGAATGTGAGGATATACTTCTCTGGTTTGGCCATGGTGAAATAGTTGAGCGTGCCAAAAAGCTTATGGAATATGTAGATGACAAAGAGGCAATGCCATATATTGATGACAGGGATTATACAATAGAAAGGAATGAGCCAAACCCTGATGATACAGGCTCTCTCCCTGATTTGCGTGAATATATTTCAAATATGCAGCGGGAAGAGGAAAACAGGAAGAAGCATTTAAAAGACAGGAAAACAAAGGAACAGGCAGAACGTAAAAAGGAAAAGGCAGAGGACAAGCAAAAGGAAAAAGAAATAGCTGTTACAAAAGAACCTTGCAGTAAAAATACTGAAAATGAAAAAGACATGCAAAACCAGGATGGTTTTATAGATGATTATGAGGAAGATGATTTTGAGATAGATGCAGGTTTTGGAAAACTTGCACAAAAACTTACAGGTTTTTTGCATTTTGGCAGTAAAAAAGACAAGAAAAGTGAAGAGGAAGATGCAGAACAGAACAGTTATGGCAAAAAAGATTTATTTAATGAAAACAGCAAGATGCCTGACAGTAAAGATGGATATATTATAGAAGACAGTGGCAAGGAAAACCTGGATATAAAAATAAGGATAAACCAGGATTTATATAATAAGACTCTTGCAGAAGCCAGAAAACAGGAAAAGAAAGAAGAGGACAAACCGCTTGATAATGAAGAAACTTTAAATGAAACTGGTGTGGATAGTATAACAACAGAAGTGGAGGATGAAGAACAAGATTATGTTCCTGATGTTAAAGAAGCTTGTACAGATATAAAACAGACAGAACCTATATATTTTCAAGCTGGACTGGGAATTACACAAGACCTTTCAAGGGAAGTTTCTGCAATATATGAAGCTGAACATAAAGAGCAGTTAAAGGAAAAAGAAGTTAAAATTGTAGGCAGCCGCAGACCTTTAAAAAGGGATGCAACTAAAGTAATTGAGCGGATGACCAAGGCAGTAAAAAGTGATGAAAATAAAAATCCTCATTCCGTGGGACATGAAGAAGCAGAAGAAAATGGCAATATGACGGAAATAACAGAAGAGAATGCAGTAGTAGTGGATGGTATGCCAGAAACATCAGAGGAAGCAGTCCGTCTGGCAGAGGAAGAACAGGAAAGTACAGAACAGGAGAGCAGTATTTTAAACAGTGTAATTCCAGAAATTGAAGATAACAGCATACTGGTAAGCAAAGAAGAAATAGAGCTGGCAGAAATTGAGGCAAAAAGGGCACACGAGGAGGCTCTGGTTAAAGCGGAGGAAGCAAGGGAAATAGTAGAGGAAGCAAGAAGGAAAGCAGAAGAAGCAGAAAGGATGCTGGCAGAAATAGAAAAGAAACATGCTTCCAATATTGTACAGCATGAGGAAAACAGCAGCCTGGAAGAAAACGGGACAGAAGAGGAAGTGCAGGAAGAAACCGCCGTACAGGAAGATGCCAGCGTGGCTGCAGAGGAGGAAAGGCTTTCAGATGATGACTTGCCAACTACTAGGGCGCTGCATACTTCATTTAGTGATATCCTTACATTAATTGGCGGTGAACAAGACCCATCACATTTTGTATTTGTAGGGAATACATTTGATTTGATAACAGGCCTGTCTAAAAGAATTGTAAAGGTAATGAAAGCAACTGGATATATGAGTATAGGGCGTATTGCAAGGATAAGCGCTAAAACCCTGAATAAAATGGATTTATCAGAGTTTAAAAGCCAGCTTAAAGGCAACTGCCTGCTTATTGATGAGGCAGCAGATTTAATGATTCCTACAATTGCAAGTATATTTGAAATAATGGATGAATATTATGGTGATTTTGTTGTAATACTGGCAGATAATGGAAATACGCTTGACCAGTTATTTAAGTTTGCACCTACGCTTGCAAAGCGTTTTAAATATATTATAGATATAAGTGGTTATACGGAGGAGGACTGCCAATAGTGCGGTTAAAAGAAAGGGGTTGTAAAGTATTGGCATCAGATGGAATAGTAAATGTTATAGGGCATATAAACCCTGATACAGACTCAGTATGTTCAGCTATTGCTTATGCAAGGCTGAAACGTGAAGTGACAGGCAAGAGGTATATAGCAAAAAGGGCAGGACAGATTAATTCAGAAACAGATTTTGTACTTAAACGTTTCAAGATGCCAGCACCTGATTATATGGGTGATGTAAGGACACAGGTTATTGATATTGATGTTGAAAGGGTAAAAGGGGCAGGGGAGAATATTTCCCTTAAAAAAGCATGGGAAGTTATGAAAACGGATATGCTACAGACCCTTCCAATAGTAGATTCTGGTAAAAAGCTTATCGGGCTTTTAACGATACAGGACATAGCAAAATCATATATGGATGTTTATGACAGCAGGATTATAGCTACTGCAAGGACACCATATAGCAATATAATAGAAACACTTGAGGGCGAAATGGTTTATGGCAACCCTGATGAAAGGATAGAATCGGGAAAATGCCTTATAGCTGCTGCCAATCCTGACCTTATGGAAAGCTATATTGAACAAGGTGATATAGTAATACTTGGCAACAGGTATGAATCACAGTTATGTGCAATAGAAATGGATGCAAAGTGCATAATAGTCTGTGATGGTTCAATGGTATCATATACTATTACAAAACTTGCAGAAAATAAAGGATGTTTTATCATAAAAACACCTTATGATACATTTACTGCTTCACGTTTAATTAACCAGAGCATACCAATTGCATTTTTTATGAAAAGGGAAAATCTGCTGACATTCGGGCTTGGTGAATATATTGATGATATACGGGAAGTAATGGCAAAGAAACGTTACAGGGATTTTCCGGTACTTGACTGGAATGGCAATTATTTTGGAATGATATCACGCAGAAGCCTTCTTGGTGCACGTAAAAAGAAAATTATACTTGTAGACCACAATGAGCCTTCGCAGGCTGTGGATGGTATAGAAGAGGCAGAACTTCTGGAAGTAATAGACCACCACCGTATAGGTTCAATAGAAACAATGGTGCCTGTATTTTTTAGAAACCAGCCACTTGGATGTACTGCAACAATAATTTACCAGATGTATAATGAAGCTGGTGTTGAGGTTCCAAAAGATATAGCAGGGCTTTTGTGTTCAGCGATATTGTCAGATACGCTTATATACCGTTCACCTACATGTACAGAAACTGACAAAAAAGCAGCAGAGGAGCTTGCAGAAATAGCAGGAATAAACGCAGAAGAGTATGCTTCAGAGATGTTTGCAGCAGGAAGCAACCTTTCTTCCAAATCACCAGAAGAAATATTCTACCAGGACTTTAAAAAGTTTGTTGTGGGTGAGACTACATTCGGTGTAGGGCAGATTACATCAATGACACAGACAGAACTTGATGCCATTAAAGACAAGCTTGTGCCATATATGCAGAAGGCACTGTCAGACCATGATGTTGGAATGATTTTCTTTATGCTTACCAATATAATGCAGGCAAGCACGGAACTTTTATATGCAGGAAGCGGTGCAAGGGAGCTTGCAGAAGCATCATTCCACCATGAAGGGACAGAAGAGGGCATAATACTTAGCAATACAGTGTCACGTAAGAAACAGATTATTCCAGCAATGATGATTGAATTACAAGAAGAAATATAAATAGTATACATAATTTGTGCCACTTAAAGAGGCATGGAGGATTAATATGTTAAAAAATATTATATTTGATGTAGGGGATGTGTTATTAGAGTACAGATGGCATGACATGCTTACAGATTATGGGCTGTCAGATGATGAAGCAGATAATGCAGGCAGCATTATGTTTGATGATAACTTATGGCATGAGTTTGATATTGGAAATATGCACAGGGATGAAATTATAAAACAGTATATGGAGAAATATCCAGAACATGCGGAAACTATAAAGTGGTTTATTACGCATGGCGAATTTATGCATGTAAAACGTGAAGATGTCTGGGAAAAAGTATATAAATTAAAGGAAAAAGGATATGGCATTTATATACTTTCTAATTATTCAGAGGAACTATTTGGAAAACATACAGCTGATGCACCATTTATTGGTTGGGCAGATGGAATTGTAGTTTCATACCAGATACATATAACAAAGCCGGATGAAAGAATTTATAAATACTTGCTTGATAAATACAGCCTTAAAGCAGAAGAATGTATTTTCTTTGATGACAGGGAGGAAAATACAGAAGGGGCAAGAAAAGCTGGAATAAATGCAATAACAGTCACATCAAGGGAATTTCTTTTAAAAGAACTGGATAAATTACTATAGCTTGCATATAATACAAAAAAGCAGGTAAAACATAAGACAATATAAAAAATAAAGAAAGGCAGGATATAAATATGGAAATTAATTCAAGTAATTTTGAGGAGAAAGTAATTAAAAGTGACAAGCCTGTGCTTGTTGATTTCTGGGCATCATGGTGTGTGCCATGCCAGATGCAGGGGCCTGTAATAGAACAGCTTGGTAAAGAGGTACAGGATTTTTATGTAGGAAAAGTAAATGTAGAAGAGGAAACAGATTTGCAGATGAAGTATGGCATTTCATCAATACCAACCCTCCTTATATTCAAAAATGGGGAATGTGTAAAAACGCTTATGGGTTTCCACAAAAAAGAGCAGATTTTGCAGGAAATGGCAGAGTATATAGACTGAAAAATAATTTTAAGATGGCGAGAAACTGAAGTATGCAGTTTGTAAAAAGCAGGAGAAATAAACTCCTGCTTTTTGTAATATATACATAATCCAAAAAATAATAAAAAACTGGGAAAAGCACGGACTTGCATGGTGTTGCATAGAATAAATATAAAAGAATTTGAGGTGTCACTGGTGCAGTCTTTTCCTAAACCTTTGAGTGCAAAAGAAGAAAAGGAGTGCATTGAAAAGTGCAGGTCGGGAGACCGTGGGGCAAGAGACTGCCTAATTGAGAGAAATCTTAGATTGGTAGCGTATATTGCAAAAAAGTACAATATGGGGGATAAAGATATGGATGATTTAATATCCATAGGTACAATAGGTCTAATCAAGGGAATAGACAGTTTTGACGAAACAAAAAATATAAGGCTTGCAACATATGCAGCCAGATGTATAGAAAAACCAATACAACACATTGGCTGCATAATATTTACAGGCTGATTTTATATTACTTATCTGTATTTTTAATTATTTTAATAAGCCTGCTTGTACCAAGCCTGTCTGCTCCGCAGCGCATAAATTCTTCTGCATCTGCAAATGAAGAAATTCCGCCTGCAGCTTTAACTTTTACATTTTTGCCAACATGTTTTTTCATAAGCTTTACATCCTCAAATGTTGCACCTGAAGCTGAAAAGCCTGTAGAAGTTTTAATATATTCTGCTCCTGCATTGGTAACAATTTCACACATTTTGATTTTTTCTTCTTCTGTAAGAAGGCATGTTTCAATTATAACTTTGAGGATTTTTCCATTACATGCCTCATGAACCTGGCTGATTTCATCTCCAGCTTCCTGGTATCTTTTATCCTTAATAAATCCTATGTTTATTACCATATCAATTTCTTCTGCACCATTAGCTATTGCATCTTTTGCTTCAAATACTTTTACTGCTGTTGTGCTGTATCCATTTGGGAAACCAATTACTGTACAGATTGGCAGCCTGCCATCTGCATACTCTGCAGCTTGTTTTACATATGCTGCTGGAATGCATGCAGATGCTGCATTATAATGTATAGCATCATCAATAACCTGGCGGATATCCTCCCATTTAGCTGTCTGGTCAAGTAAAGTATGGTCTGTAATTTTTAAAATATTTTCATTATTCATAATTAACCTCCTTAAAATCATGCAAGCTATGCCATCAGAAAAAATCTATGTTTTTATTCAGATTAGTTTAGCTGGTCCAGAACAGAGTTCCCTATTGTTCCTTCTGGCATTTTTACACCAAAATTATCTGTAATTGTTGCACCAATTATTGCAAATGTTTTTGCATCTTCCAGCCTGCCGCTGCCCTTCATTGATGGTGAATATGCTATAAAAGGGACTCTTTCCCTTGTGTGGTCAGTCCCTGTATGTGTTGGGTCATTTCCGTGGTCCGCTGTAATAATTAATAAGTCATCTTCTTTTAATAAATCCAGCAGACTGCCAAGTTTTAAATCAAATTTTTCCAATTCGCTGGCATAACCTTTTACATCACGCCTGTGTCCCCATAAAGCATCAAAATCCACAAGATTTACAAAGCAAAGTCCTTCAAAATCCTTTTTTGCAATCCCGGCAGTCTGTTCCATTCCATGCACAGAGCTTTTTGATTTATTAGACTCTGTAAGTCCTTCACCATCAAAAATGTCAAAAATTTTACCTACTGAGATTACGTCAAGCCCGGCATTTTTTAACGCATTTAATGCTGTTTTCCCATAAGGTTTTAATGCATAGTCATGACGGTTGCTTGTTCTTTTAAATTCACCTTTTTTCTTTCCAATGTAAGGTCTTGCAATTATGCGTCCAACTTTCCATTCATCTTTCATTGTAATTTCACGTGCAATTTCACAGCAGTGGTATAATTCTTCAAGCCCGAAAGTTTCTTCATTGCCACAAATCTGGAGTACAGAGTCAGCAGATGTATATACAATCATATGTCCTGTCGATATTTCTTCTTCTGCCAGTTCGTCTAGTATTTCTGTGCCACTTGCGCTTTTATTCCCAATAATGGTTCTGCCAGTCCTTGCGGAAAGTTCATCTAAAAGCTCTTTTGGAAAGCCGGTTTCTGTAAATGTTTTAAAAGGTTTTGTAATATGAAGCCCCATCATTTCCCAGTGGCCAGTCATTGTGTCCTTTCCAGTGCTTGCTTCATATAAATAAGTATAATATCCAAGTGGATGCTGTGCCGCAGGAACCTGTTTTAAAGGATGAAGGTTTGCAATACCAAGCTTTTGCAGGTTAGGAATATTAAGTTCCTCTACAGACTGGGATATATGTCCAAGAGTGTCAGTTCCTGCGTCACCATATTCTGCGGCGTCAGGCATTGCACCCGCACCAAGTGAGTCTATAACAATAGTAAATATGCGTTTGTATTTTTTCATATTAAGACCTCCTTATAGCTTATTTATTTTCATAATACACATAGTCTTGTAGTTGTACTGTTTAAAAGGTCTTCTGCAAAAATACCATAAATAAATGCCATTTTCACAGGTAACATAACCGTTCTAAATAATACAAAGTTCATTACTAGTCTTACTATAACAAATATTTCTTTTTATTACAAATTTTCTAATTGTAACCTTCATAATAGTGTATACATCTCTTTATAATAACAACTGGTTTTTCTTCAACATATACGGATACAAAACGCATTTTTTGCTTTTTATACAATATTTTTTGCCTGCTTTTATAAAACAGATAATTTTATAGCCAGTTCTGGCATAAGTATTAATGAGTAACCTGTTTTATGGGGGTGTCTGCATGGCAGAACAGCGCCAGGTAAATATCTGTATTTCTAAAGAGGATATTTCCCAAAATACTTTAATTAAATCCTTGCAGCAGATGCATATAGAAGCGTTGGAAGAAATTATAAAAAAACTAGAGTGGAAGGAAAGCCAGATAAAGGATTTATTAACAGAAATGCAAAAAAAGGCAGGCAGTGGAGGAAAGTTATATGAGTGAAAAACTACAAGAAAAACTGCCTGCCAGTATTGGGGTTTATGCCCGCAAATCTAAATTCACAGGTAAAGGAAAATCTGTACAGAACCAGATAAAGATATGTATAGAGTATGCAAAAAGCCATTTAATAAGAGATGGGAAAGAAATAAATATAGAAATATACAAGGATGAAGGAATTTCAGGAAAAGATATAGATTCACGTCCAGGAATATTAAGGTTAATTTCGGATATAGAGCAGGGAAAAATACAAATGGTTATATGTTACCGTCTTGACCGTATAAGCAGGAGTGTAAAAGATTTTTCAGAATTGGTAACAAAGCTGTCTGCTTATGGTGCTGGATTTATTTCTGTAAATGAGGAATTTGACACCAGGACACCTATGGGAAGGGCTATGATGTATATTGCTTCTGTATTTGCACAGTTTGAGAGGGAAACTATTACAGAGCGCATTACAGACAATATGTATGCGCTGGCAAAGACAGGATGCTGGCTTGGCGGAAGGACACCGCTTGGTTTTGCTAGTGCAAAAATAGAAGAAACAGATAGTAATGGAAGGAAAACTAGCAGATACTGCCTGGAAGCAAAAGAAGATGAGGCAGATATTGTAAAGTTTTTATATTATAAGTATCTGGAACTAGGTTCCCTTACAAAGCTTGAAACTTATCTTATAAATAATAATTACTATACCAGGGATGGCAGGAACTATGGAAGATATACTCTAAAATCAATACTTTCCAATCCTGTATATTGTGTAGCAGGCAAAGTTATTTATAAATACCTGGCTGGAAATGGTTATAGTATTTATGCAGAGCCAGGGCTTTTTGATGAAACAAGAGGGCTTATGGCATATAATAAAAATAACTGCAAGACAAAAGGGCAAAGAATTAACCACCCACAGGACTGGATTATTGCAACAGGTATGCACAAAGGGATAATACCACAGGAAACCTGGATAAAAGTGCAAGATAAACTTAAAAATAATTCAGGGAAAAGCTATCGTTACCCTAAGACAATTGGTGCGCTTTTTTCAGGAATTGTCCGTTGTGGCAGATGTGGTGCGTTTATGCGTCCTAAAGGCGGCAGGATAGCTGCCAGTGGTGAAAAGAGGTATTATTACCAGTGTGAATATAAGGAAAAAAGCAAGGGGAATCTATGCCAGATGCCAAATATACCTGGAAATGTTTTAGATAAAATGGCTGTTACAGAAATTTTAAATTTAAGACAAAAATTATTGGAGGATTGTAGTTATTTACAGGAAAAAATAGAAAAAATAAAAGACAGCATACAGGAAAAACAGAAGAGGGATATAATATTAAAGCAGATAAAAGATTATGGCAGCCAGGAAACAGTGCTGCTTGATGCGCTTGGAAAAAGCAGCACTGAATCTGTAACAATGCTTATATTAAAAAAGCTGGATGAAATTACAGCCATAAAAAGCAGATTGCAGCAACAATATAATAAAGAACTTGAAGATTTACAGAATTGTATAGAAAAATATCCATGCTGTCTGTATGCAGAAAATATTATTAACCTTAACCAGGAAGCATGGGAAATTATAAATCCTTCAAGGCAGAAAGATATTCTGGGAATAGTTATAAAAGAAATAGTATGGGATGGCAAGAATGCAATAATCCACTTGCGTGCAGAAAATATTTTACAGGATTTTTATGCAGAGGATGCAGACAAAGACGGTGCAGTGGTAATGAACTGCTTATGATGATGCGTTCTGATAAAAAAGCTTCCAAAGACGTTTATTTATATGATTCAATAGGTTCAGATAAAGAGGGCAATGAGATAAGCCTTATAGATATTATTGAGTATGAAGACGAAGACGTGGCAGAGCGTGTCACAATGCAAGAAAACATTTCAAAATTAGGGAGTATAATTAGTAATACATTAACGCCAAGGGAGAAGGATATTATAATTTTAAGGTATGGGCTGAATGGCGAAGAAGAAAAAACGCAGAGGGAAATTGCAGCAAAATATGGTATATCACGTTCATATGTGTCAAGAATTGAAAAAAATGCATTAAATAAACTTAAAAAGTCATATGAAAATCTTAGTTAACCAAATAACAGGAAAACATGTTGCAGCAAGCTTGTTAAGCAGGTACAAATATGATATTATAATTCCATATATTATATATAAAATATGGAATTATATCGTGTTTGTATAGAAGAAAGGAGAGTTGTGGCAGCATGTGCTGCCTCATTTCAGAAAAATGACATATATTGAAGAATATAAAGAGGGAAATAAATTTTTAGGAATATATCTTTGCAAATCAAAACAGGTATTAAAGACAAAAGCAGGAAAAACATATTATTCGCTTATCTTACAAGATAAAACAGGGATAATTGATGGGAAAGTCTGGGATTTAAATAATGGGATAGAAGACTTTGGGAGTATGGACTTTATAATGGTTAATGGTATGGTTACATCATTCCAGGGTGCACGCCAGGTTAATGTAAACAGGATAAGGAAAGCACAGGAGGGCGAATATAACCCTGCTGATTACATACCTGCATCTAAATATGATATAGAAGAAATGTATGATGAATTAAAAGCAGTAATAAATTCAATAAAAGAACCACATCTTAAAGAACTGGCAGAAAAATGCTATATACAGGATACAGAGTTTGCCAGGAAGTTTAAACTGCATTCAGCTGCCAAATCAATCCACCACGGTTTTATTGGCGGGCTTTTGCAGCATACGCTTGCAGTAGCAAAGATGTGTATTTTTATGGCAGACAATTACAGTATATTAGACAGGGACTTATTAGTAACAGCAGCAATATTCCATGATGTGGGAAAAGTTTATGAACTTTCAGAGTTTCCTTATAATGATTATACAGATGATGGACAGCTTCTCGGCCATATTTTTCTTGGGGCAGAAATTATAGGCACTAAAGTAAAAGAAATACCAGGGTTTCCGGAAGTGCTTGCTTCAGAACTGCGCCACTGCATCCTGGCGCATCATCGTGAACTTGAATTTGGTTCTCCTAAAAAGCCGGCAATCGCAGAGGCAATGGCACTTGCTTTTGCAGATAATGCAGATGCAAGGCTTGAGACAATGACAGAAATATATGAAAAATCTGACCCAGGTACGGAATGGCTGGGATATAACAGGATTTTTGATTCTAATATAAGGCAGAGTACAGGGTGTGCACAGAAACGTAAAAATGGTTAAGTTGCAGGCAGGAGGAAATTAAATATTAAAATTATATTTGGAAAGAAGACAATAAGTATGCCAGATAATAAAGAACTAAACAGAACGGAAAAGGAAGGGGCAGCATCTGGAGGAGAAGGTAAAAGAGCAGGTAAGAATACAGATGCCATGCCTGCCTGCAAAAAAAATGATGAGCTGGTACTGGATATAGAGGATTTAGGCACAGAGGGGGAGGGGATAGGCAAAATACAAGGTTACACTTTATTTGTAAAGGATGCGCTTGTGGGTGACAAAGTACGTGTTAAAATAATGAAAACAAAAAAAAGCTATGCATATGCAAAACTTTTGGAAATAATAGAACCATCAGAATGGCGTACAGAGCCAGCTTGCCCTGTGGCAAGACAGTGTGGGGGATGCCAGCTCCAGCATTGTACATATGAAAAACAGCTTGAATGGAAGAGGAAGAAGATCAATGACTGTTTAAAGAGAATTGGCGGTTTTGAAAATATAGAAGCAGAACCTGTAATTGGCATGGAAGAGCCATATTATTACAGGAACAAGGCACAGTTTCCAATAGGATATAGCAAGGATGGCAGTATTATAACAGGGTTTTATGCAGGAAGGACACACACCATAATACCATTTAAACAGTGCCTTTTACAAAATCAGTGTAACAGCAGCATACTTGATATTATAACCAGGTTTATGGAGGAAAATAATATATCTGCATATAACGAGGCAGCACACAGGGGGATAGTACGCCATATTATTACGAGAATAGCGCAGACAACAGGGGAAGTAATGGTCTGTCTTGTAATTAATGCGGACAGGCTTCCGGCAGCAGGCAAACTTGTGCAGATGCTTCTGGGTTGTGACATTACAGAATATAAAGAAACCAGGGAAGTTAAGGAAGTTAAAGAGATTAATGGTGATAGAGAGAATGGGGAAATTAAAGATACTGGAAAGATTAAAGACTTAAAAGGAATTTATGGTAAGTGGCTTGTTAATAGTGAAAAGCCATTTATAAAAAGTATATGTATAAATGTAAACAAGGATAAGACTAATGTTATATTAGGTGAAAAAACAAAAGTAATATATGGTACACCTTATATAACAGATTATATAGGTAATGTACAATATCATATCTCCCCAGTATCTTTTTACCAGGTAAACCATAGCCAGACAGAAAAATTATATAACAAAGTTATGGAATTTGCAGATTTAAAAGGTAATGAAGTTGTTTGGGATTTATATTGCGGAATAGGCACAATCTCTCTTTTTCTTGCACAGAAAGCGGCTAGAGTGTGCGGTGTAGAAATTGTTCCACAGGCAGTGGAAGATGCAAGGGAAAATGCAATTCTCAATAATCTGGATAATGTAGAATTTTTTAGTGGTGCTGCTGAAGAAGTAGTGCCATTGCAGTATGAAAAAAGCGCAGGGAAACTAAAAGCAGATATAGTTACACTTGACCCTCCAAGAAAAGGATGTGATGAAAAACTTTTGCAGATAGTAGCAGAAATGCAGCCATCAAGAATTGTATATGTGAGCTGTGACCCTGCAACACTTGCAAGGGACTTAAAATATTTGTGTGGGAAAGGGTATAAAGTGGAAAAGGTGCAGCCAGTGGATATGTTCTGCCAGAGTTATCATGTGGAGACGGTTGTTAAATTAACCCTCAAAAAAGATACACCCAAAATTGAGGTAACAATGGAGCCAAATGCAAATATCAGCAACTACAAACCGAAGGAGCGTGTCACTTACCAGAAGATAAAGGATTATGTAAAGGAGCAGACGGGGCTGAATATCCATACTTCTTATATTGCTCAGATAAAGGAAAAGTGTGGGCTGAACAAGCAGTACACATTTGAAAAAGAGGAGGGCAGAAGAGTGGCTAAGTGTCCACCGGAGAAAGAAGCAGCTATTATGGATGCATTTAGGCATTTCGGATGGATATAACGAATTACAGACTTACAGAGAAAGTATTCTTTGTAGGTCTGTATTTTTTTAACGGTAAGAACCGTTAGCTGCCAGAAACATACTTCCATTCAGAACAATTCTTGTAATTCTATCTATCTTTCTACAGCTTATTTTGCTCTTTTCTAAACTGAGTGTTTTGATATCTATTTCCATTTCCTGTGAACCTTTTAATAACTGCGCATTCGCGCCGGGTGCATTGTATAGTCAGGCAGCTATACAGACTTGGGCGTGTTAAAAAAATGTTCTTTGCGGCAGGGAACTCAGACAATTACAAACACAGGGAGGAAAAATCATGGATATCAAAGATATGATTGAAAAACTGGAAGATATAAAAAACATCGGAGAGCTTTTGGAAACCTCATTACAGGCGAATGGGGACGACCCAAGTATCATAAGAAGCGTAAGCATCATAAACAGGAAACTTACATCCGTAATAGAAGAAGCAATGGCAGAACAGAATAAACAGTCAGGCGGCAACTAATCCGCCTGTCCCTTAAAGCACTGGACAGTAAGCGTCACAGCCTGTATTTGCCTGTCTGTCAGACCTTCCAGTGACAACACCTTTCTATCTGTCGTATCACAGCCCAACAGGTAG
>CAJTXH010000046.1 GCA_910580005.1 uncultured Lachnospiraceae bacterium
CTGCTAGTTACTATGAACAGCGTAGCTGTGAATAGTAACGTTTTATTATAGTAAATATAGAAATATAAAAAAATTTTACTTGACATTTATTTATGTATATGGTAAAAATATAAAAAAATTAAAACCAATTATATAAAAAGCTATGAACAGAATAGTAGGTATCTGGAATTTTCAGAGAGAAGCCGTATGGTGCAAGGCTTTATTGGAAGGATACTGAACCAGCCTGGGAGCTGTGGGGTTTCCACCGGAAGTCACCGTTATCACAGACGTATATTAAGCAGCAGCTTATTAATGAGTGCAGGCTAGCCTGAATTTAGGTGGTACCACGGAATTATCCGCCCTAAGATATGTATAAAACATATTTTAGGGCTTTTTTAATTAATAAATGCTGCCTGGCACGAACTTGGATTATGCACAAAAAGCGGCACAGAAATGAGGTAAATTATGAAAGTAGCAAATTTAGTAGGACAGAGGTTTAAAGAAAGACCAGCAGACTGTGTAATTGACAGCCATGCTCTTATGTTGCGTGGCGGATTTATGAAATATGTGGGAAATGGTATTTATTCAGAGTTTCCTGCACTTAGAAGAGTTACAGCCAAAATTGAAAATATAATACGCAAAGAAATGGATGCAATAGACGGGCAGGAGGTTCTTTTCCCTGTTGTGCTGCCAGCTTCTTTATGGGAAGAATCAGGCAGGTATGAAAGTATTGGCAATGAACTTGTACGTTTTAAAGACAGGAGTGGTTCAAACCATGTGCTTGGAATGACACATGAGGAAGCTGCTGTACATCTTGTGCGTGAATATGCCCAGTCTTATACAAAGTACCCATTTATGATATACCAGGTACAGCGCAAGTTCAGGGATGAAGCAAGACCAAGGGCTGGAATGATACGTGTACGTGAATTTACTATGAAAGATGCTTATTCATTCCATACTTCACAGGAAGACCTTGACAAATATTATAAAATATGCTTCCAGGCATACAACCGCATTTTCCAGAAAGCAGGCGTGCCAGAAGTTATTACAGTAAAGTCTGATTCTGGCATGATGGGTGGCAGTATTTCGCATGAGTATATGCTTTTAACGCCTGTCGGGGAAGATTCAATAGTTATCTGTGGTGAATGTAGTTACCGTTCTAATATGGAAGCGGCAGAAAACCAGGTTGTAAACAATACTGGCATACCAGAAGGGCTGGAATGTATAGAAACACCAGGCTGCAAAACAATAGAGGATGTGTGTGCCTTCCTGGAAAGTGATGTCAGGACTTCATGTAAAGCTGTTGTATACCAGAAAAATTCTGATGACAAGTTTGTAGTTGCATTTGTTCGTGGGGATTATGAAGTAAATGAAACAAAGTTAAGAAATATTGTGGGGGAGGAAATCCATACTGCTGTAATTACAGAGGATGACTGCCTTGTGGCTGGATATATAGGGCCTTATAATTTCCCAAAAGAAGCAGAATTTTACCTGGATATTTCACTTAAAGGGATTGCAAGCCTTGTGGCTGGGGCTAATAAAGAGGGATACCACTATAAGGGGCTTGACCTTGAAAGGGATTTAGAAAATGTAAATTATGCAGATATTGCCAAGGTTAAAGAGGGCGGCATTTGCCCTTGTTGTGGAAAACCATCCCTGGCAATTAAACGTGGCATAGAAGTTGGAAATATTTTCCAATTAGGCACAAAATACACTAAATCAATGGATATGCAGTATACAGATGAAAATGGTAAAAACCATTATCCTGTAATGGGATGTTATGGCATAGGGGTAGGGCGTCTTGCTGCTTCTATATGTGAAGCACACCATGATGAGTATGGGCCTGTATGGCCAATTTCAATTGCACCTTGGGAAGTGCAGATATGCTGTCTGCGTTCAGATGATGAGGAAACTAAAAAGACAGCGGACAGTCTTTATAACAGTTTACAGAATGACGGAGTAGAAGTTATTTATGATGACAGAAGTGTAAGGCCTGGTGAAATGTTTTCTGATGCTGACCTTATAGGTGCGCCAATACGTGTAATTGCAAGCCCACGTAACCTCAAGGAATCTGCTGTTGAAATTACTACAAGGGATAAATCTGTTAAGGAAATGGTTCCTGTAGAAAAGGCAGCAGAATATATAAAGGATTTGCGTCTTAAGCTTTTTGCAGAAATAGATTCACATGTCGAAAAATTTTGACAAAACCGTTATATATATAACTTTAAGTGCCGATATAATATATAGAGTGTAACCTTATCGAAATAGTACATGGCACTATATAATATTGAAGAACGGATGCTTTATATATATTCAAGGAGGAATCTTATATGGTTATTAAACATAATATGTCTACACAGTTTGCTACAAGGCAGCTTAATATAGCAGAGGACGTTAAAGGCCAGGCAACAGAAAGGCTTACTACCGGCTACAGGATAAACAAGGCGGCAGACGGCGCTGCAAGCATGGTTGTATGGGAGTCCATAAGAAACCAGGTAAGGGGGCTGGACCAGGCAGGAAGGAATTCACAAGATGGACAGGGTTTTATAAATACTGCTGATTCAGGAATGAACGAACTTACCTCAATACTCCATAGGATGAAAGAGCTTTGTGTACAGGGGGCTAATGATACAAATACTGCTGAGGACAGGGAAGACATACAGATGGAGATTGATGCCCTCAATAATGAAATAAACAGGATAGCAGAGGAAACCGAATTTAATAGAATCAAGATTTTCAAAGACCCAGGTACAGACTCTGGAAGTGACGGATTGCAGCCAGACGGCAATGGTGTTGAAGGAAGCAGGGAGTTTGTATTCCAGGTAGGGGCAAATTCTAAGCAGTTAGTAACAACACGCCTGCCTGTTTTTAATACAAAAATCCTTGGTACGGAAGATGTAAATGTATCAGACTCCGTAAATGCTACAAGCGGGCTTGCTGTACTTGATAAATCTTTAGATATTGTAGACCTTGAACGTTCAAGGCTTGGTGCAATCTCAAACAGGCTTGAACATGCTTATGCTAATTCTTCAAATGCATCTGAGAATTCACAAAAATCAGAAGCAACCATACGTGACACAGATATAGCAGATGAGGCGATAGCATATGCAACTGCAGATATAATACAGCAGGCGGATATTGCAATGATTGCACAGGCAAACGGTGAGAGGGAAACAATATTAGCAATGGTATTGTAAAATTTATATGGGATATCCCACAGGCTTCAATATTTATTGAAGCCTGAAATTATATAATAACATAATTGGAGAATTGATATGAATAATACTTCTGGCAATAGAGGCGGTACAGTTATAATTGAACCTGTATATCCACATCCCATGCTTATACATATAAGCAGGCTGGCAGATGGCAATGAAAACATTTTAAGGGATGGAAGAGTATTTTTAAACCAGTATTATGGCAGATATAACAATGCAGAAGATAACGCTGATGGCAGTATAGATAATGAAATGCTCCTGTTGCAGCTTGCATATGAGAAAAATATTGTAACTGCATTTTTTGAATGTAATAAAAGGGAACAGTGGCGTAAGCGTGTTTTAATAGAAAAGTCAATTAACCTGCTTGTAAATTCTGTAGCTGAGAAATATGCAGTTATAGTTATAGAAAGCCTTATGTTTGCATTTGGCTGGCAGTTCCGCATTGATATTAACCGTAAATGGGAAGCGGCAGAAGAAGAACGTGCTAATTTCCATGAGAAAACTGTATTTGAAAAGCGTCTCCAGAATGATATGATTGGGCAGATACAGATTATTAATAATAACAGGAAAATTGATATTTCAGAGTATATGGAGGATGATGAAACAAACCAGGGCGCAAGTAAAGTGGTTTCATATAATAATGACGGCAGCAGTAATGCTGCTGTTCCAGATAGTAATGTAACAGAAGGCGGTGCTGGAGAATATGGCACAGCCAGCCAGGAGACAGCCAGCAGCAGGCAGCCAGGTACTTCCTCCAGAAAGGAGAAAGCTTTGCAGAAGGACATCCAGAAAGAAAGTAATGCCAGGGACATCCAGGAAAATGGTGCAGAAGATATCCCAGACCCTGTAATGGAATATAAAAAGATGGAGGAAGCTAAGTTTTATAAGCATATGAATATAAGAAACAAGCGCGTTTTAAAGAAAGCTTTCCAGGGAAACGCTTCAAGCCAGTGTGAAATGGGTGATTATTATGCAGAAAAGGACGGAGGGCATCTTGATTACCAGGAGGCAGCAAAGTGGTATTCTGCTTCTGCAAGGAAAGGTTACGAACGTGCATCTTTTGAACTTGGCAAGCTTTATGACCAGAATCCGCCAGAAATTGAAGGTGCAAAGGACAAGGCAGTACAGATATATACTACTATGGCAGAACAGGGGCTTCCAACGGCACAGTGCATCCTCGGCATGAAATACTGGTTTGGGGATGGCGTCGAAATTGACTTTAAAAAGGCAATAAACTGGCTTCGGAAGGCAGCAGCACAGAAACATGATGCAGCAATAAGAAGCCTTGCAGATTTATATGCAGCAATAAATGATTCTGAAAATGCGTCCAGATGGTATAAGGTTGGGGCATCATATGGTGATGATTACTGCCGCAAGAAACTCAGGAATTATTAATATTGAGGTAATAGTTATGGCAAAAAGTGGTTTTGCAGGAATATCAGATTTTAATATGGGTGAAGTACAGGTAACGGACAGTTATTATGTTAATTCACTGGATAAAGAAAACAAATACCTGTTATCCCTTGATACAGACAGGCTGCTTGCAGGCTTCCGGGAAACAGCAGGCAGAATTGCAGGAATGACATCTGATGGTTTAATTAAATATATGAACAATGCCGTACGCTATGGAGGCGGCTGGGAAAATTCGCTTATAGGCGGCCATACCCTTGGGCACTGGCTTTCTGCGATGGCACAGGCATATGCTAATAAAGGCACTAATGAAAATGACAGGACAGAGATAAAAAAGGCACTTGACAGTGTAATAGATGCGCTTGCAGACTGCCAGGCAAAGACAAGCGGCACAGAATATGAAGGGTATTTATTTGGTGCAACCCTTCCAGACAGTACGGACTTTGATATACAGTTTGATAATGTAGAAAAGGGCATGGCAAATATTTCCACACAGGCATGGGTTCCATGGTATACAATGCATAAAATACTTGCAGGGCTTATAACTGCATATAGGCTTGAGGGCAATGAAACGGCTTATAATATAGCTAAAAGGCTTGGGGACTGGATTTATAACAGGGTTATAAAATGGAATGCTTCCACACAGAAGACTGTACTTGCAATAGAATATGGCGGAATGAATGACTGTCTGTATGATTTATATAAAACAGTTTTAGCAAAAGAAGGCAATGAAACAGCCAGCAGGTATGCAGAAGCAGCACACAAGTTTGATGAAGAAACACTTTTTAATAGAGTTTACAATGGTACAGCAAATGCACTTGACAATACACATGCCAATACAACTATACCTAAGTTTTTAGGTGCATTAAACAGATATGAAACACTTGGTGATGGAAAATACCTTGAATATGCAGAGAGCTTCTGGGACTATGTTGTAAACAGCCACAGCTATATTACAGGCGGCAACAGTGAATGGGAACATTTTGGTGCAGACAATGTGCTTGATGCAGAAAGGACAAATTGCAACTGCGAAACCTGTAATACTTACAATATGCTTAAACTTTCACGTAAGCTTTATATGGTTACAGGCAAGCCAAAGTATACTGGTTTCTATGAAAATACACTTATTAATGCAATTATGCCGTCACAGAACCCTGAAACTGGCATGAGCATGTATTTCCAGCCAATGGCAGGCGGCTACCATAAGGTTTTTGGCACAGAAGAAGGGAATTTCTGGTGTTGTACAGGTTCTGGAATGGAGAATTTTACAAAGTTAAATGACAGCATTTATTACCAGAAAGACAATAATATTATAATAGCACAATACCTTGCTTCTGAAGTGGATTTTAAAGCGGGCAATATGAAGATAACCCAGGAGGGGGATTTATCAAAATCAGCTATATTTACGATTACAGTAAGGGCATTTGGACAGGGTGATGTAAACGGGGGGCTTAGGCTGCGCCTTCCAGACTGGCTTGCAGGTGAAGCAGTAATAATTGTTAATGGTGAAGCTTATAAACCTGCAGTTGAAGAAGATTACGCAGTAATTCCTTCAAATATGGTTAAGGATGGAACAAAGATTACAATTACACTTCCAATGGAAACCAGGGCTTATAACCTTCCTGACAATAAAAATACATATGCATTTAAATATGGTCCATATGTACTTAGTGCAAAGCTTGGCACAGATAAACAGACACAGGGCACAACGGGTATAAATGTTTCAATCCCGACAACAAAGGCTATAAACAATGATAAGGTAAATATTACGTCAGCAGACAGTGTAAAAAAATATATGGAAAACATAAGCAGAAATATGGTTAAGGCAGATGGAAAACTGGAATTTACATTGTCAGGGACTGATAACAAATATGTATTTGTGCCACACTATAGCCAATACAAAGAAAGTTATGCAATATACTGGACATTTACAACAGATAAAGAAGCAATAAATCCAGATGCAGTCCTTGAAGAGAAAGACAGAGCAAGGAGAGAAGCAGCAGTAACAGACGCAGCAAGGCCAGGCTATGGGCAGGATGAACTTGGATTTACGGAGAGTGGTACAGGTTCGGTGGGAAGCACAAGCCCTTGTTACCGTTTTGCCAATGCAGGCGGTTCATTTAAGTATGATTTTAAAGTAGCAGGCAGTGGCAGCAGCTATCTTGTATGTACATTTGCTAAAGAAGAAGATGGAAAAACAATTAAAATAAGTTCAGGGGACAAAGTATTATTTGAGGGGGTTCTGGACAGCAAGGCTGGCAATGCGGAAATAATAAACCTTGCTGCTTCTTGTACAGATAATTACTACCAGGTGAAAATCTTAATCCCAGAAGATGTTATTGCTGCAAATAAGACAGATACACGCCTTGCAGGCACAGAAAAAGAAAAGGCAGAAAATGGTTATACATTTATACCAGTTACATTTGAAAGTGCAAAGAGCGGTGAGGCTTCTGCAAAAATATGCCTCATGAATTATGTAATGAAAGCATATGGCAGCAAGTTATAAAACCATGCCTTGCAAGAAGTGTAAAAAGCCAGAAAATGGAATTAGAATGCTTCCATTTTCTGGCTTACAAGTTTTTTCTATATTTTATATACTTCTTTGTACAATCCTTGTTTCATAACCCTTGTTAAATATTTCCCTGTTAACAGCTTCAACTTTATTATAATCATCATAAACGCCATGGTATACACCATAATGGTTATTGTTATTTGGAACTATTACGCTGTCAATACCATCAGCCTGCAAATGCTGTGCAAGGTTTTTTGCATTTTCGTAATGCCTGAATAAACCAATCTCAACCCAGTATCCGCTTATTTCATTTCCAGTTACATCAGCGCCGCTTACTGTTTCAATTATTCCGTTGGCAATTGCCTGTGCAACTTCTGGAAATTTTAAATCAAATATATTGTTATCAGCTTCTGTATTGATAAAACCAGCTTCAACAAGGGCGGCTGGCATTTTAGTACGCCTTAATACTGCTAAATTTTTCCGTTCTTCAACACCAATATTTTTAAATCCTGTTTTAGCAAGCTCCTTGTTTATATTTTCTGCAAAAACAGCCGGAATACCACTGTTATCATAAACGAGTGTCTGGACACCTGAATACATATCAGGTGATGTGCTTGAGTTCCTGTGGATTGATATAAAATAATCCGCATCACTTTCATTAGCTATACGTGCTTTTTGCGCAGGGCTCTGGTAAATATCAGTAGTTCTTGTGTATAAGACATCAACTCCCCTGTTTTCAAGGATATTTCCAACAGCAAGCGTAAGGTTTAATGTATCATCCTTTTCCCTTCTTCCATTAAATGAAGCGCCATTATCATATCCCCCATGTCCGGCATCAAGCATAACTGTTGCCATATAACCCCTCCAGTTATATTGTCAATGCTATTATATGACAGGAGTGCAGGATTTGTGACAAACAAATTATAAAATTGCATCAAGTTTTTCCATATTGTTTTTCTTCATATCAAACGAGGAATGTACATATTTATTGAGTGTCATATTGACGTTAGAGTGTCCAAGTATTTCGCTTAAACTTTTTATATCAAATCCAAGTTCAACACAGCGGGTGGCAAATGTATGCCGGAGTACGTGGAAATTTACCTGCGGAAGCCCGCAGTCTTCAAGTATGTTTCTGAACCTTAACTGCATAGTTCTTGGCTCTGTAAATTTTTTACTGTCACCTGTAAGCACAAATGCACAGTCTTTTGTTTTAAAACCGCATAATATTTCTTTAAGGAAACCAGGCAGTGGTATAATTCTTTTAGAAGATTCACTTTTTGGCTTGTCAATTATAACTTTTGTTTTCTGGCTGCAATTAGAATAGTCCTCTATGCGTTGTAATGTTTTTGCCACTTTTATAAAATTTTCTTCCAGGTTAATATCTGACCATTTCAGTGCACAAAGTTCACCAATCCTTATACCAGTATAAAGGCTTATAAGAACACCAAGTTTTGTAAGGTCAGTATTATAAGAAAGATATTCTGTAAGAAGTTCCTGCTCCTTTTTACCCAGAACCTGGACATTTTTTACAGGCTTTTTAAGTTTAATATTATTAACAAGGCATTGCACTTGTATATTATTTATTGCAGCATATTTAATTACTGATTTCAGGACAGCAGTAATATCACCTGCTGTTTTATTTGAAAGTCCTCCATTACCATCCAGCCTTCCATATTTTGTAAGATATATAATATATTCTTCAACAGTTTCATTGGAAATATTTTCTAAATTCATATCGTCAAAATAGGGATTGAGGTATTTAGTTATAATACGTTTATATCTTGAATATGTTGATTCCTTAATATTTACTTTCTGCATGTCCAGCCATTTTTGTGCAACATTACAAAAGCCAGAATTTTGTATTTTTTTTAAAAACTGTGTATCTGTTCCATTGCCTGCTGGCATAAGGCTTCTTTGTTTCTGCCTTGCTTCACAGTATGTCCTGGCATAAATATAACCATACTGTATCTTGCCATTTTCGTCATGCGACTTAATATAACGCGCTTCCCACCTTCCATCTTTTCTCTTGTAAATATTTCTTCCTTTTTTTGGCATAATGTCCTCCATTCCGTAATGTTAAATATTATTATCCAAAAAGCTATAAGACATAACAGTATCTGGCTGTGTCTGCTGGATAATATGCCCATAAGCGGGGTTTGTTATAACTGCAACATTTTTATAATGCAACAATAAACAGGACATAGACAATATCCCAAAAAAGTGGTAAGGTATATAAGAGTGGAAATTTAAGAATATTTATGAAAGGAAGAAAATAAATGTCAGGACATTCAAAATTTGCAAATATTAAGCACAAGAAAGAAAAAAATGATGCTAAGAAGGGCAAGATTTTTACCATAATTGGAAGGGAAATAGCAGTTGCAGTTAAAGATGGCGGGCCAGACCCAGAAAATAACAGCAAGCTGCGTGATGTTATTGCAAAGGCAAAAGCAAATAATATGCCAAATGATACCATTGAGCGTGGAATAAAAAAAGCGGCTGGAGATGCTGGCAATGTTAATTATGAAGAGGTAGTATACGAGGGATACGGGCCAGGCGGCACAGCTATTATAGTTAAGGCGCTTACAGACAATAAGAACCGTACAGCGGGCAATGTCCGCAATGCATTTACCAAAGGAAGCGGAAGTGTTGGAACACAGGGCTGTGTATCATATATGTTTGATGAAAAGGGACAGATTATTATTTCAAAGGAAGAAATGGACGATAATAATATAGAAATGGAAGCAGATGATATAATGATGCTTTCGCTTGATGCAGGAGCAGAAGATTTTTCAGAAGAGGAAGATTCCTATGAAATAATTACATCTCCTGGTGATTTCAGCGTTGTACGTGAAGCTGTTGAGGCTGCAAAGCTTCCTATGGCAAGTGCGGAGGTTACAATGATACCACAGAATTATGTTACACTGTCTGATGAAAATGATATAAGGCAGCTCCAGCGCACCCTGGATTTGCTTGATGAGGATGATGATGTACAGGATGTATACCATAACTGGGACGAATAGTAACTGCGCCTGCCATTATATTGCCATTTTTAATCAGTATTATATAAGATACTAAAGGTATATTTATACGCAGAAACGGTGGTGTACAGGCAGATTAAACTTTTTTGTGTAAGCAGTATAGTATGGAGGTTGAGATATGAAGAGGATTGCAAGGGCTAATAAAAAGTGGAGATGGATGGTGCTTCTGACATCTGTGTTTTTAATTGCATTTATGGCGTTTTATGCAGTTAATAGTAAAGATGACGTTCATGCGGCAGATGTATATTTGCAGAATAGTGACGGACAGAAAATGGGTACTTCTTATACAATGAGAAGGCATAATGATGAATTCAGCATAGCCCCGGCAGGGCATGGTGTTGGATATATAAAGGCAAGGTTTTCAAATAACAGTAAAATACTTATAACAAATAGCGGAACCGGGCAGCAGGAATTTAATGGCATAGGTTCTGTGTTAAAAGTAGAAGCAAGGGAGATGGGGGAAACAGCACTGGATATATCCGGGTATGCTGGCAAAGATGATACTACAAAGCCTATATTCGAGGCACATATTAATATTACAGTAGCATTTTCTGTTAATGAGTATTTAAATGATAATGCAAAAGGTGCTGCTATAAAGAAAATATTTATTGAGGATGAAAGAAGTGCAATTATATTAGATTATGGGGCAGAACTTCCATTTGGAAAGAATGCTTCAGTACAGGAAGAACAAAAATACCTGAACCTTATTTTTGGCAATGCTTCCCAGGATACTAGAAATACTACAAGCGGTGCAATACAGGCAGACTGGCTGTCGAATAATGAGGATGTTATTGAAGTTGATAAAACCATGAAGGGGGAAGATGGTGCAACCCGTGGTGGTATAAAGGCAACAGGCGCAGGCCGTACTACTTTGTCAGTGAGCTGGCGTGATGATACGACTACACGGCAGGATACAATAGTTGTTTATGTAAGGCCAAAGATAACAGACCAGAAAGGTGATAATATTGGCACAAATTCTTCTGGGATAGATGACGGGGCAGGGGAAAGCACGCCGGATGCTATCTACCCGGTTGAAAATGGTGCGATTATAAATGTATCAGTTAAGTTTGAGCATAACCAGCTTGACGCCATATCTGATAAACTTGCATGGGTAATTGCAAAAAAAGAAGGAACAAAGACATATCTTGTAAAGGATTCATTAGGCAATGTTACAGATGAGTTTAAGGATGATGCTAAACTTGTCTGGATGCCATCAATAAACAGTTACAGGCTTGATGCTAAAGCAGGTACATATTCGGTGCTTTTTTATGTGGCAGGTACATATAAAGGGTTTGAGCCAGCACGTACTACACCGCCGGGATGTTCACCTGTATCTATCAAAAACGGAGTATATGTATCCAGTAAATATGAAAGCAGAACGATTACTTTAAATGTTGGTGGTACATACAGCCTTCCGGATGCGTTTAATATAACAGAAGATACATTTATCAACTGTTTTATGCCTGTGCCACGTGTAGCTGATAATAATACATCAGAAGGTGAAGATGAGGCAGCAACAGGAGGTTCCATTTCAACAGAGGATAGTAACAACTATATTTCCATGTCCAGTGACAGGACTACTATTACAGCAACAAGGGTAGGTACAGCATATATTGATGTTACAGCCAATTCAAGGATTCTGGAAACAGGCCTGAGGGGGATAAAAGAGGGCCAGAGGGTAACTATAATAATTAATATAACAGATACTTTCTCACTTAATATCTCAAAGGCAAGGATGTCAGTAGGGGAGGAATTACAGTTATATGGTGTGCTTGCTTCAGGTACTGAAAATGATGAAGCAGAATATAGGTGGACGTCACCAGATGACCCATCTGGAAGCTATGTTAAGATTTCAGAACAGGGACGTTATGCAACTATAAAGGCGGTCAAAACCACGCCATCTGGCGGGCATGTGACGGTTACACTTATGAGGACGACATCAAATGGAATAACCCTGACGGCTTCCTGCCAGATTATTATAGATACAACAACATCAGGCTTTCATATAAAGCCTTCTGCAATTACTATGGAAGTTGGTGATGTACAGACTATTACGACTGACCTGGCAGGTTCATATAAGCTTGTATGGATTTCTTCTGATACAGGCATAGCAACTGTAGTTGATTCATCAGCAGCAACCCCTGCTGCGCAGATTACAGCACGTAAGCCAGGCACAGCAGTTATTACAGCGGTCAACGCTGCTAATAATGTGTATGCTACATGTATTGTTACAGTACAACAGCCAATTACATCACTTGATATAGGGGTAGCAGGCAAAAAATATACTACTTATGATGCACATCTCCCACAGGGGTTTGTATTTATGGAAGCGCTGTACCAGCCAAGCAATGCTACAGAGAAAGATTTTAAGTGGGATTCATCAGATAAAACAGTTGCAACAGTTGATAATACAGGTAAAGTCACTCTTTTAAAAGAGGGTACGACACATATTTCAGTTGCAAGCAGCAAGTATACAGCGTACTGTATTTTAAATATTGTATCCAAGCCTATTTCTACAATTACTACTGATGTAAAAGAACTTAAGATGGTTAAGGGTGATACATATAATATAAAAGCAACATTTAACCCTGTAGATGCTACTAATACAGAACTTGTATGGTCTGTGCTTGAAAATTCAAATGTGGTTAAAGTTGATAACACAGGTAAAGTTACTGCTGCTAATCCAGGCCAGGCATATGTAAGTGTTAAGGCTGCACTGGCAGATTCAAATGGCAATAAAGCAGAAGCGTTAGTTAAAATTATAGTAAGAGATAAGCTGACATCTATAGATTTTGATTCAAAAACTACATATATCAATGTAGGCGGTTCAAAACAAATAGAAATTATTTACAAGCCTGACAAGGATATAAATAAAAAGGTTACATTCCGTTCTTCTGACGAATCAATATTTAAGGTTACACAGGGCAAAGAAGATGGTGTTTGTGTTATACAGGGTATAACAGAAGGGCAGGCAGTCCTTTCGTGTATATCTGATGATTTAGGGCAGGCAGGTGTAAAGACATGTACAGTTTATGTTACGCCTACTGAAGTTGAGGCAAAGGATTTTGTTATAACCCCTGCAGAGGAAACAGTTTATATAGGGGCAACTTTACAGATGGTAAAGACATTTACACCAAATAATGCAACTAACCAGAATGTAACATGGAGTTCTTCTGATTCTGGTATTGCAAGTGTTACTTCACTTGGTGTTGTAAGGGGCGTTAAGGAAGGTAAGGTTGTAATTTCAGCAGTATATACAGATACTAAGAATAAGGTGCCTTTAATCAGAACAAGCACAATTAATGTCAAGCCAGTACCAATAAGTATAACAGACTTTGATGTTACACCTGATACACAGAATATTAAAGTTGGTGATAAATTCTCACTTACGCCGGTATTTACACCAAATAATGCTTCTAATAAAAATGTTGAATACCAGTCACTTGACGAGGGTGTAGTTAAAGTCAGTGAAAAAGGTGAGGTAACAGGTATCGGGGCTGGTGATGCAATAATACAGTGCCAGGCTGAAGATGGCGGCTTTATTGCAACATGTATAGTGCATGTTGACAATGCAGTTAAGTTTTCTCTTTCACCTGCGGCAAGGGAGATTGCAGTAGGCAGGACATTTAAACTTAAAAAGGTAATAAAGCCGGGAAATGCTAAAAAGGCGGCTGAATGGTCTACTTCTAATTCATCTATTGCGACAGTAGATGCTTCAGGCAAGGTTACAGCTAAAAGAATAGGTTCATGTACAATTATATGTACTCTTACAAAATACAACCAGAGTGCAAAGTGCAGGGTTAAAGTTGCAAGACTAAACAGCACTGTAAAGCTTGACAAGAAGAATATAAGAATTGGTGTAGGCCAGACATACAGGCTGAAAAAAACTGTATGGTCAAATAATACTTCACTTCCAAAGGTAAGCTGGAAGTCTTCTAACAGGCGTGTTGCTAAAGTAAACAGTGGTGGAAAGATTACTGGTAAGAAAGTAGGACTTGCTAAGATTACAGTTACAACGAATGATGCCATACATGCAAAGGCAACATGTAAAGTAAGGGTAATACAAAGGATATCAAGCATAAAGCTTAGTTCAGATTATTTAGTATGTTATGTAGGAAGAAGCAAGAGGCTTACTGCTAAATTCAAGCCATCTAATTCAACTATTAAAAAACTTAAATGGACTAGTGGTGATTCTTCTATAGCAAGGGTTACTGCTACAGGAAAAGTAAGGGCTATTGCAGAAGGCAATACTTATATTACAGCAACTGCAACAGATGGCAGCAATAAGAAAGCAAGATGCTTTGTAAAAGTGCTTGATGCAGTCCCAGCTACAAGCATAGTAGTTGCACAGTCCAAACTTACAATGCAGAGAGGCGACAGCACTAAACTTACATATAAGGTGCTGCCAGATAATACATCAGATGATTTAGAATTTGCATCAGATAATGAGAGGGTTGCAAGGGTCAATAAAAAAGGCAAGGTAACAGCGGTAGGAACTGGTGATGCTACTATTACAATCCTTGCAACAAGCGGTGCATCATCAACAGTTGATGTTAATGTAGTTGCACTTAATAAGACAGAACTTGTAATGCGCCAGTATGATACAGAAACCCTGGTTGTGCTTGGTACTGCTGATACAGTTACATGGTATACCTCAAATGCAAGGGTAGCTACAGTAGTGAATGGAAAAGTAACCGGAAGGGCAGAAGGTACAGCATATATTTATGCATATGTAAATGGATGCAGGTTAGGCTGCAGGGTTACAATAACTTCTGTAAATAGATAAGAGGGGAGAAAATCTTGCTTTTAAATTTACATGTTAAAAACCTTGCCATAATTGATGAAATTGAAGTTGATTTTGCAGAAGGGCTAGATGTCCTTACTGGTGAAACAGGTGCTGGAAAGTCAATTATAATTGGTTCTATCAACATGGCAATAGGAGGCAAAGTTCCAAAAGACATTATCAGGAAAGGCGCAGATTTTGCGCTGGCGGAGCTGTTATTTTCTGTAGATACAGATGAGCAGAAAAGGTATCTTGAAGAACATGGCATAACGGCAGAAGATAATGAAGTCCTTATTTCCCGCAAATTTACAAAGGGAAGGGGGATTAACAGGATTAATGGCGAGAGTGTCCCTGTATCAGTGCTAAAACAGGCAGCGGCTGTGCTTATTGATGTCCATGGGCAGAATGAACAGCAGTCGCTGTTATATAAGCGGGAGCATATGGAAATAGTAGACAGGTATGCCAGGGAAAAAATGGCTGGCATTGATACAGAATATGCAGAGGCTTATAGCAGTTATAAGAAACTTATAGAACAAAGGGACTCTGAAAATATTCCAGAAGAGGAAAGGCTCAGGGAGATTTCTTTTATGGAATATGAACTTGAAGAAATAGAAAACGCTGCCCTTGTACATGGGGAGGAGGAAAGCCTGGAAGACACATACAGGCGGTTATCCAATGCCAGCTCTGTTATAAACGGTCTAGGTGAAATTTATTCGCTTACAGGTTCTAATGCTAATGACACAGTATCTGAAAAGCTTGCATATTCGCTCAGGATAATTGGAAAGCTATGTGAATATGATGATAATATAAACCAGTTTGCAGACCAGCTTTCAGAGATTGACAGCCTTGTTTCTGATTTTAACAGGGATATAACAAGCTATATGGAAGACATGGAAACAGACAGCGGTGAACTTGAAAAAACAGAGCAGCGGCTTGATTTAGTAAGGAAAATTAAAGCAAGATTTGGCGCTACAACAGCAATTGTTAATGAATATGCAGATAAACTGCGTGGGAAATTAGAACGTTACCGCGAATATGAGTTATATAAAGCAGGGCTTGAGGAAAAGATAAAAAAAGAGGAAGAAAAACTTAAAAAGCTTTCTGCTGCAATGTCTGATATACGTAGAAAGTGTGCAAAAGTGCTTGAAAAAGAAATAACCCAGGCGCTTGCAGACCTTAATTTCCTGCAGGTACAGTTTTCTATAGATATACGCAGGCTTGATGGATTTACTGCAAATGGCACTGATGAAATAGAATTTATGCTCTCTGCCAATCCAGGCGAAGATTTAAAGCCTATTGGCATGGCAGCATCAGGCGGTGAGCTTTCAAGGATAATGCTTGCAGTTAAAGCTGTACTTGCAGAGCATGACGAAACAAGCACTCTTATATTTGATGAAATAGATACAGGCATAAGTGGCAGGACGGCACAGAAAGTTGCTGAAAAAATGGCACTTATAGCCAAACAGCACCAAGTAATATGCATATCACATCTTGCCCAGATAGCAGCTATGGCTGATGCGCATTACCTTATAGAAAAAACAAGCGGCGGGGCACATACAAGCACCCAGATACGCATGTTAAGCGGCAGTGAGGAAGTGCAGGAGCTTGCAAGGATACTTGGCGGCGCACAGATAACAGAAGCCGTAATTAACAGTGCAGAGGAAATGAAAGAACTTGCATTAAATCTTAAAAAAAGTTTATAAACAGGACATACTTCTGTCAGAACAGGAATATAAAAGGTACAACTGGTACATTATAATTATGTATGGTTGTACCTTTTATTAATAAATATATTTCTGACAGGAGTATCTGGATATGGACAAAAATATGGTTAGCAAGAATTTTAAAAAGAGATACAGGGCATTTCTGGTTTTGGCATTATGTGTAAATGTTTTGGCAGCGGTTGCGTACTATATATGGTATATAGACAGAAAAGTTCCTGATAATATTATGCTTGTGGAAAACAGGGAGGAAAGCCTTGAGTTTAATGTGCCGCTTGAAGGGGAGATAGACGGCGCTGTTGACGCAATAAGCGTAAAAAACACAAATAATGATGGTGATGGCAATATACATTTTAACCTGGGCCGGACAGTCAGGATGCAGGCAAAAAATACTGGAAGCTACAGGGCAAAGTTAAAGCTGTTTGGGTTGTTCCATTATAAAAATATACAGATAGATGTTATTAAGGAGCAGAAAGTCATGCCATCTGGCAGGGCTGTAGGTCTTTACATTAATTCAGATGGTGTAATGGTGCTTGGGACATCTGAAATTACAGGAAAAGACGGCTTTAGTTATGAACCAGCCACCAATATATTAAAGGCAGGGGATTATATTTACAAAGTAAATAACCAGGAAGTCCAAAACATAGAAGATGTTATAAAAGCAGTACAGGATAATGGAAAGGGAAAGGTTACCATTTATTTAAGAAGAAATAATAACAATATAAAAGTTAAGGTTGATACAGTGCTTGCAGGGGATGGTGAGTATAAGATAGGTGCATGGCTGCGTGAAGATACAGAAGGGATTGGGACTTTAACATATATTACAGAAGATAATAATTATGTTGCACTTGGACATGGAATAACAGATATAGACACAGGAATACTTATTGATATAAAAGATGGCGGTGTGTACCCTGCAAAAGTCAGCCAGGTAATAAAAGGTGAGGCAGGTTCGCCTGGTGAAGTCCTTGGCTCAGTAAAACTTGGCGCATCAAACCGCCTGGGTACAATACGGAATAATACAAATTATGGTATATCAGGTGAGTTATCTGGCAATAATATTAATAAATCTGCACAAGGAGGCAGTCTTTCTGCTGGCGGCTATGGTTATGACAGTGATAAGGCAATTCCTGCCGCCATGAAACAGGAAGTAGTAACAGGAAAAGCAACAATAAGATGCCAGCTTGGGGACAATGTTGAAGATTATAAGGTGGAAATTGAAAAAATAAATGTTAATTCCAAAGAAAATAAAGGAATGGTAATAAAAGTTACAGATAAAAAACTGCTTAACAAGGCAGGAGGAATTGTGCAGGGAATGAGCGGTTCGCCAATTATGCAGAATAATAAAATAATTGGCGCTGTTACGCATGTATTTGTCAATGATTCGACAAGGGGATATGGAATATTTATAGAAGATATGCTTTCTGAATAAAAACCATTAGTACATTTGCCTATATTATGCCTTCTTGCAGATGCTGAAATTGCCGTCGTATACTGTATGCAGATATTGTAATAATTTGTCATATATACAGGTAGGGTGTTATTTGCTGGAAATGCTTTATAAGTTCCGTCGAAAAGTAACATTTTTTTAGTATTGCAACAATATATTTATATATATATTATTCTATTATAACCCCATATAAAGAGAAAGGATATGCCGGGAGGCAGGAAGGGAAATGTGATGCAAAATGTCAGAGTGTTATTAGTTGATGACAACAAAAGAATTGTTAATTTACTAAAAGAAGCCCTTACTAAAGAACCAGATATGGAGGTTGCCGGTACTGCTGCAGATGGAGAAGAGGCACTTAAATTAATAGAGCTTTATAAACCTGATGTAGTTTTACAAAGCTCTATTAATTTAAG
>CAJTXH010000047.1 GCA_910580005.1 uncultured Lachnospiraceae bacterium
TTAATACTTATGGACATTGCAAACCAGTCTGGGGGCATGGTTATAGGAACTGGTGATATGTCTGAACTTGCACTGGGATGGGCAACTTACAATGGTGACCATATGTCAATGTATGGAGTAAATTCTTCTGTCCCTAAAACACTTGTAAGATACCTTGTACTTTATTATGCAGAAACATGTAATGACAATGAATTAAAAGATATACTTATGGATGTACTTGATACACCTGTAAGCCCGGAACTTCTTCCGCCAGAAGATGGCAGGATATCACAAAAGACAGAAGACCTTGTAGGTCCTTATGAATTGCATGATTTCTTCTTGTATTATATGATGCGCTTTGGATATACCCCATCCAAAATATACAGGCTTGCAAGATATACATTTGACGGGTCATATAGTGGGGAAACAATATATAAATGGATGTGTACATTTTACCGCAGGTTCTTTTCACAACAGTTTAAACGTTCATGTATCCCTGATGGCCCAAAAGTAGGCAGCGTCGCACTTTCACCACGTGGTGACTGGAGGATGCCGAGTGATGCATGTGTAAATATATGGTTAGATAATTTAGAGAAATTAAAGTAAATACTGCTGCCAATCTTATTAAAATATTTGTATAATTTTATTGTTAATATTTCTGGAGGGCAGTATGGATTTATTATACAGGCTGTTTTATACAGCTTTTTCAATGGGAATTATAACAGCCGTTATGATGCCAGTTATTTTGCTTTTGAGGCTTCTGCTGTCCAAAGCACCTAAAAAATTTATTGTTTTTTTATGGTTTTTATATTTCTTAAAAGGGATATGCCCAATATCCCTTTCAAGCCCTCTTTGCATTAATAGTAAATGGAACAGGGAATTTCACATGGTACTGGCTCAGCTTGGACTTGAAATTAAAGATAATTCTGGGATAATGAAAGGATGGCGCAGTGTATTTATTAATGAAATACAAGCAGACAGAAGCTATATAGCATGCACAATAATATGGTGTACTGGAACAGCGTTTATTTTAATATTTACACTTTTACACCAGGCAAACAACAGGTCATGGCTTAAAAACTCCACCCATATATATGGAAGGATATACCAGTCTGGCGTGGTGGAAAGCCCTGTTATTTCAGGAATAATTTTTATGAAAATATATCTTCCATCAGAAATGCGTGTCAATGATATAAAATATCTTTTACAGCATTTTGAAGCACATAATAAAAACAAGGATGGAATTATAAGGTTTTTTGCATTTATTGTGCTTGCTGTACAATGGTTTAATCCATTTATGTGGCTTGCATATTATTTATTAAATATAGACATTGAAATTGCAGCAGATGAAACTGTTGTAAAGAATGGCGGCATCAACTCTGCAAACGGCCTGGCACAGGAATTATTAAACATAAAAGAATATCCTTATAAAGGCAGGCAGACATTATTGTTTTTAAGCGAAAAATATACCAAAAAAAGAGCATACCATCTTATTTATATGCCTGGTGGGCAACGCCAGTATACAAAACTTGCATTTATTGTTTTATTACTGTGTTTTGTATGGGCATTTTTATTAAGGCCGCTGCAGATATTATGGAATGGCGGGACATGGGGAAATGGCAGGACACCAGAAAAGGAAGGCCAGCTTTTTAGTGAAAAGGAAGAAATAGTAGCCGCAAGTGTAAATACCGTTTCACCTAGTGGGCTTGAAAGGAATATACAGCTTATAATGACATCAGGAAATTATGAAAAGGGCAAGGGGTATACAGGTAATTTTATATTAAAACTTAATGATATTTTTAATGCAGAACTTGACCAGACAGATATAAATTACACTTTTAATGATATACCAGAAGGCAGGCTTTTTTTTGAAGAAGGTGCAGAACTTTGTGTATATGATTATAATGCTGATGGCACAAATGAACTTGTAATTGGACAGAAAACCGATGTTACTGGAAGCAGGTTTAAAGAAATTACTGGAAAACGCAAAAGAAAAAACTCTGTTTTAAAAGAATATTATATATGGAATATCGGGGAAATGTCACTTGATAAAGTTTCAGATGCAATTTATGATACTTCCAGTAAAGATGCAGCATCATGCCAGTTTAATATACCAGCAGATACAACTAAAGTAATTACAGTAAAACACTCTAAAGAGAATATTTACTATGTATGGAATACAGAAGAAGAAAAATACCAGCAACAGGAACTAACAAAATCCAGCCTTAAAAAATATAAAATTGGTTATACTGGTGTAGAAAGCACAGAGGGAGAGAAAAATACACATAAATTACAAAGCGGCAATACTACTTATGTAGAAATACAGACACAAAAAGATAAAACAGGCAGTGAAATTATAAAGCAGATTATATTAAATCCTGGAACTTCCCAAAAAGAAATGCCGCTTAAAGAGGGGTATTTCTGTGATATACAATGGGTAACCCAAAATGATAAAAAATATGCAGTCCTTATTTATAATGGGTTATGGTCAAGGACTTTTACAGTATACGACTTGGACATGCAGACGGAATATTATTCACATGAAGACGGGAACGGAGTTATTGCTTCAATATTTAAAAACTATAATAATACTGGAGTTGAATTTTACGAAGACAGCCCTGTTATTTATAAGCTTATGGAGAAAAATGGTGATAACCTGAAGATAGGATTTGCAATAAGCACAAAAGATAATACTTCAATTAACGGTGAATATTTTTACAACACAATATCCAAAAACATAACTGGTTTTAGCTATTCACAAAATTCAAACCAGTAATAATATGAAAATATAAAGGGCGTACACCTTACAAATGCCCTAGGCATATGCAGCAGTACTCCCTTTATATATTTTCGATATAATTTGTGTACTTCTGGAAATCACCGGAATAAATAGTTTTTAAAAGCGAATCTGCACTTCTCATCGCAAAAGCTATAGTAGAAGTTTTAAGTATACCTTTTTCCATTGCATCAGCAAACTCATCCATATCAACAACTTCCACATGCCCATCAGGATATACAAGTATATCAACAAGAAGGTCATTAAATGTGTATGTGTTATCTTCCTTATTATAGACTGTTTCTATAATGTCACAGTACCAGTATACAAATTGTCCTGCTTCATCAAATATTTTGCTTACTTTTATACCATCTTTAATAAAATATGCCGAAATACCATTATTAATATCATGTCTTGGCTTAAGTACGTTCCATTTGGTAATTATAATACCATCCTTAAACATTATAATATGGTCATCCTTCAGTTCTGTTATTTCTTCTGGTATAAAACGCCTGCGGAATAATTTTATATTGTTCATAGTCTGCTTTATTCCTTTCTATAGCTAATAAATAAGGTATTGGAATAATTATAATAGCCATCTGGCATATTGTAAAGAAATTTTTTCAAAATTTATTCAGTATTTTATCCGTGAAAAGACCCAGAGAAGCATAATAAACGCATGAATGAACATTATGCGTTTGTTCTGCTATATTTACACGTCCGTTTCATAAAATTTCCAGCCGTCCTTTGTTTGCAGACGGACGCAGGGTTTCCGTACCCAGCTGGGAATGGGAAACCTGCTGTTTACTGGCAAAGCCCAGAATTATAACTGGAAATTATGTTGTGTGGCAGGTTATCCACACAGTATGAAAGCGGCGCAGAAGTGAGGAAAAATATGAACCCAGTATTATGGATATTAGTACTATTAGCAGCAGTTTTATTATGGTTTATAATTTCTTTTATTTTTGTTCCGCTTGGCAGGTTTGTATTAAAAAGGTTGGATAATGTAATGGGGATTTTAAATAATGATGAACAAAAAGAAGACGAAAAAAAGTGAAAACACTAATTTTTTAATTTGCACCCGGCAGTGCAGAAATGAGGTGGAATATGGCTAAAAGAAAATCTGGTTTAATTGGAGGGATTATTACTGCTGTAATAATTTTTATTGCATTAATATGTCTGGTAATGTGTATTGAAAAAGTGCCAGTTGGTTATGAAGCAGTTGTATATTCCGTAAATGGTGGTGTACAAGATGAAACACTGACACAGGGATGGCATATTATAGCACCAACAAAAAAGGCAAAGATTTTTACAATTAGCAATGAACAGCTTTTGCTTACACAGGACAGCAGGGAAGGAAGCAAGAATGATGAATCATTTAAGGTATCAACTTCTGATGATGCAAGTATAGCGATAAGTTTCCAGATGACATATAAGTTTGATGAATTAAAACTTATTGATACATATAAGAAATTCAGGGGCATGGATGGTGAAACTATTGTAAATAACCGTGTAAAATCTGTTTTAAAGTCTAAAGTTTCAGAAGTTACTACTGATTATTCCATGATGGATATTTATTCGGGAAACAGAAGTGAAATTAATAACAGACTTACAGAATACCTTGATAGCCAGTTTAGTGATGCATATGGAATACAAGTGCTTGATGCATCTGTAATAGATGTACATCCAGATGAACAGCTAAAGGAGGCAATTAATAACCATGTTACTGCATTACAGAAGAAACAGCAGGCATTAGCTGAACAGGAAACGGCAAAGGTTGAGGCTGAAACAGCCCTGATTAAAGCACAGAATGAAGCTGATATTAAGGTAAAAGAAGCTGAAGCAAAGGCAAATAAGTTAAAGGCTGATTCCATCACAGATGAGCTTATAAGTATGAAAGATGCTGAGGCAAGGCTTAAGCATGGATGGGTAACTGTACAGTCAGGGAATGCAGCAGTTGTGACAGAACAAAAATAGAAAACAGGCTCATCCTGGAAAGGTAATATACTATATGCAGATTACAAGCCGTTTTACATTAGCAATACATATTTTTACATGTATTGACATATTTAACAGTAAGCAGAAAAGTAACCGTCACTTATTTTTAAGTGACGGTTTTTATGCCCCAAAGATTTACGCCCAATTTTTTAACTACCAGAAAATAAAGGCGGATGACATAAAAATGCCTTTAACAGTTATATTAGGAGATTTGGAATTTACGGGTTTTGTTGCCACAAATGGGGGCAGCGTATCTATTCTGTTTTCATACTACTTTCCTTATGAATTTTAAATAATAATCTTATTGTTTCTAAAACTTCTCTTTATACTCAGCAATTAGTTCTTTGAATTCATCACAATCTTGGAGAAAACCATATTCGGAGCCTCGTTCCATTTCTGTTAGTATTACTGGCAACATTTGCTTTGAATCAGAGACCTTCGCAATGTGATAGAATAACGGATTGCTACTCATATCCCATGGCACAAGCAATTCTGCAAGCATCTTCCGTAAAATATAAATACAGTTATCAGTATTTTTTTCAGCTCCAGCTATTTGCAAAAGAGGAACAAATGAATTGTACTTCCATAAGCCAAAAAGTTCAGACATTTGACTTGCTTTATCCGCAATTTTTTTTGCAATATGCATCTTATCAGAAATTAATTCTGTATCTATCATTTTATAAAGTAATATCTGCACCTTATTAACCGCCATAAGCAATGCATTTTGTAAATCTTGCAAGGCTTTTTCTGTTTTACCTTGATGTTGATATATATTAACTTGTAACACCAACTTATCAGCTATGCTGCTTATAATATCCTCCCTGTCAGGCATTAAGTCTAAAACCTCTTGCGCCTTGTCATAATCCCCTTTGCGAACAAGCCTGCTTACAATCATAAAGTTAGCACTATTGCTTATTTTTGTGTCATTGCTTTCAGCAAGACGATTATACCACGAAAGAATTATTTTTTCATAAGAACACATTTCCTCAGAAGGCAGCCCAAACATTGTTAGAAGTCCGTCCAGTTGAAAAGTAAGACAGTGCAGCAATGTTTCATTGTGAGGATATTCATGAATTTTCTGTTCTGCGGCTATGAAGCCTTCGCCAATTCCTTTTGACTGAACAATCTCTGATATTTCTTTACAAAACAGGCTGATTTCTTGCTGGGATATGTCCTCACGAAAGCAAAGCAGTGTATTTAAATCAGTTTTCAATAAACGGGCCAACGGAGCTAAAAGGGAAATATCTGGACTTGTTGCGCCTTTTTCCCACTTGTTAACTGCTGGTGTTGATACATTCAGATATTCCGCCACTTGTTCCTGCGTTAATCCTAATGATTTTCGTTTTTCTTGAATTACTAAGTTCATTGGCATAAGTATATCTCCTTGATTTTCAATGATACAAAAGCTTTTGTTGATTAGATTTTACCATGGGATTAAGCTGCTGACAATTGAGTGAATATTAATTTAAGGGAAATTATATTAACCATAAGTTAATATAAAGTATCTATTATCAAACGGCGATAGACTTGTTTTCTTTTTTGGTGGGTAATATAAGACAAAGGATATAATAATCGTCCTGCAATTCCCTAATTGCCTTTCTTACAGTTTCAGGGCTATTGCCAGCTTCTTTAATATCAATGTGTAAGGCACTGATAAATTACTTCTATATGATTGTGCAAGTCATGATACAGTTTGGCATTGTCAGCATAAGTACGGCTCAATGCATGATAGTCACGCTCCAATATCTCTGCCTGTTCCTGCTTTAGCTTTGCAATCTCCAATTCCATTTCCCGTTGCCAGTTGACACGGTAAAACAGAATTGCGAACATCAGTATCAGTGAGAGAATAATCCATTTGCCAACCTGATTTTCGTTTATCAGCAAAATCGTTTGCTGGGAAAGCGTTACTGCCCCAAATAATCCCAATACCACAATAATAGAAGCAAGCCGCATAACTCCTGCGGATTTTGACTGCTGTTTTCCCAGCATAACCGCAATACCCAGCATCAGCAGGCGCACCAGCCAAATGCCAATCAAAAATTCTGGTACATCCGGATTGATAAATTTTTCCGAGTGAAACAAAATACCCAAACCGGCTGAAAGCAGGAAATCCCATAAAGCAGTGCCTACTTCATAAAAGAAAATCAAGAATAGGCATAGACGTAGCTGCTCCCAATGGTAATAGCATATGATTACTGATACAACCATGACTTTAGTGGTAAGAATACCAATGGTTGGAACGGCGGCTATTTGAAAAACTGTAATTAGACAGCTACCTAATGCAGACAACAAGCAGATTGCGGCTTTGTGTGTAAGTTGTAATTTCACAACCGATGCCCTGTATCTGCAAGCTATCCTCAACTATTTTCTCATGTAGGGCAACAGCCCTTTCTTCGTCATCACATATTGCAATCCGTATCACAGCTTTCACCTCGCTTTTCCCTCCTATGAAATATTTACAATGTATTATAGGCGTTTGACCGAACAATATCAATGCGTTTTTTGTGAACATTGCCATATCTGCACAGCTTAACAATGAAGTAAGTCCCACAGGAGTGTGAATAACTGCTCATCTTTTACTTCTCACATAGTTCTACCCGTGATATCAGCCGGTTCATGCCCTCCCAGTCAATCCCTGCCGGTTTCACCAGATTTTCCAGGAGAAAATGGATGTAATAAGCTGTTGCGTCCAGATCCCTGTGCCCCATATATGTCTGTAAATAAGACAGGCAGGAACGGATGTCTTTCTTTTCGTAAAGCCACCAGTTCAAAACATCAGTTTAACCTGGAAGAACCAGATGCTGTCTGGTGTTATGATATTACTTATTATTGGGCGTTATGATAACTCAAAGAGTATTTTTAAATTGCATATTGCATTGTTGACTTTTCTGTGCTATACTCTATCCATACCGGCAAAGGAGGCGTACCAGCATGAAAGACAAGGAATTATGCAAGCTAATCGGCAGCAGGGCAAAACAGCGGAGGGTTGAGCTGGGACTGAACCAGAACTATATCGCAGAGAAGATGGGGGTAGCCACTTCCACAATCGTGCGTTATGAGGCGGGGACAATCGACAACACAAAGAAGCTGGTCTTGGAAGGTCTTTCAGAGGCACTCCATGTATCTGTGGAGTGGTTAAAGGGAGAAACAGAGGAATACCAAACAGACATTACAGATAAGAGGGAATTATTTATCCGGGATGTGATGTCCTCCATTCTCGCAAAGCTGCCTTATGACATGGAACAGCCTGAATCAGACTTTTCCAAAGATTTACTTCTGCTGATGTTAAGGGAGTATGAGCTATTCGTGGATTCTTTTCAGTTTGCCTGTAAGAATTTCAAGGACAATGCGGAAAGTGCCACACTCACCCAGACAATGGGGTTTGAATCGAGTAAAGAATATAATGAGATTATGTTCCTTCGGGAAATCACCCACACTATAAATATGTTTAACGATATAGGCGATATTGTAAGACTTTATTCCAAAAATCCCGGAACAGCCACAACAAGACTTGCAACTCTTCTTTCTATGATATTAGAAGAAGAATCCAAACTGGTATAACTTGGCAATCGGAGTTATGATATACTTACACGCAGTAAACATTTCACCAGTTCCGATTGCCTATTATTGAAAGGAGAACAATTATGGCAAAAGGATCAATAAGAAAGTTATCAAGAAAAACCAGGTGCATTATGAGTATTACAACTTAGAAATGACAGAGAATGCGACGGAGGATTATACGTGAATTTATAGAACCCGGTGTCCCACGGTAACTGTATAATTATCTGTATTGTATGAGATGCCAGTTTCTTTAAACTTATTCTTGTGCCAAAAATGCTCTGCCTGTGGGTTTCCTTTTGCCCAGCCAAGCCGGACCCCTGAAAGCCCAAGGGTTTTCAGATATACGCATAAATCATCAATTATTTTACCTCCGGTTCCACAGTTCTGAACAGATATATCTGTCATAAAAAACCCGATAAATGCCGTCTTTTCATCAGGATATGCCATGATGAAATCCATCACTGCAATTAGCTTATCTGAGTCAAAATATCCCAGATAATATTTATCGTCGAAACTCTTATTTGCCGGCAGGGCATTCATATCATCTATAATGCTTTGTTCAGTCACAGCCGGCGGACAATATTGATAATATAAGCTGTTCTTACTGCATAGTGCATAGACCTTAGATAAATCATTTTTCTCCATCCGCCGCACAATATATTGGCCAGAAAAACTTTGAATGTCGATTTTCATAACTTCCCCACCACTTACTCATAAATTCTGATTGGTCACTGGATTTATTATATTTCATTTGTCCAGCAATAACAATATCTATTTGATTTTAATTTTTGCGGAAGCAAACTTGATTATTTTCCATCATTTCTGGTGCCGTTTGATATAAATATGTTATTGATTTACGAGAACCAATTACTAATACCCTATCACCATTTTCTAATTCATCTAGGTCATTTGTAATACTAACTTTAATACTTCTACCAGAATATATTTCTTTAACAATTGTTTAAACTTTTCTTATATCCATCACAGAAACAGGTAACTGCAATTTTGCAATGCTTGAATATAAATCCGAACAAGCAAAAAATGTGAACATATTTTTTCTGCTTCTGGTGAATTGGATCCGGCATATGTAAAAATAGTCCTTAATATATCTTTTATATTACTATCTTCTATGCTATAACCAATAAAAATAATTGGATTATGAATAAATAAATACAACAAATGCGCCCTTATCAATTCATATTTTTCATTAAATTTACTGTAATCACTTTCTGTAATTATTGTTTTATCCAGTTGGCTTACGCAACAATGAATTTTATACACAGAACCATATGGATAGTAATTTTCCCACGCTCCTGTTTCATCCTGACATAGAAATCAAATAATTCATTGACTGTCATGCTGTCATACGAAATGGAAACCATGTCATATCTGTCTTGCTCTATCAACGCTTATTTTTCACGCAGGGATAATTCCTTTTTCCTGCCTGTAATTTGAAGAATTGCTTTTTGAGATGTTAGATTTTCCATATGCCCATGCCCCCTTTTCTAATTCAGCTAATTTCTGACTTGCATAATTATCAGAATCTATTCGTACACAAAATTCAGAAATATCACTCCGTTCTTTTACTGCATTAAGACAATTACCTAATGCCAAATCCCCAATCCCCCTTCCAGTTTGCGATTTTTGGAGCTCTATCGCAATTTCCCATTTAGGTAAAGATATGTTTTTTATTCCACAATATCCTATATAATCCTTTGTGGCAGAATCAATAATATAACATGTGATGGAAACATCTTTTATATGTTCTTCCCACAAGTATTGTTTAAACTGCTCATCATTAAACATAAATGGCATATGAGTATTGCCGAATTCAACAATTACACAATGCACATGTGCTTTCAGGCTTGCCTCATTATCCCAACAGAATGTTCTGTAGGCAAAATCAATAAATTTGTATACCAAAATCCTGCTTAACAAACTTTATCCCTTCCCGCAGAATCCCATAAATCATCAAATTTTTCATACATTCCAGCAAAAGAAGAGGCTTTCTTAAAGACAACCAAATATAACTTCAGATTAGACTGCTGGAGAGGTATTACTATAACCTTCTTCCATTCTTCATTTTATAATTTTATTGAAAATCTAGAAAGCAGCATTATCTAAATCGCAAATAAAATTTTATCCATCAATTATCTTATCTACAATATTAAAAATTCCTATCAATACCATAATAACAGTCTTTGCCTAAATTATCCACTATAACTTAAATTTTGTAAAAAGAAGCACCTAACCCCCACTTCACATCATCGTCCCAAAGCTCCCCAATTGGTATAAAACTGGTGTAGTAAACGCTTTCCTTTCCATGAAATCATTAATTTTACAGGCAGAAACAGCAGCAGGACTGACCATGGAAAAGATGGTAAGAGTATAGTCATTTAAGTATTTCCATAAATTGATTAAATATTTCTACTATTGGTTGCATCAATGTATAGGGTGTTATATGGAATGTAAAGGGTATTTTTGATATTATCTAGGTATCAAAATAAGGAGGATAGAATAACATGAATTTTTCGGAAAAATTATTAACATTGAGAAAAGCAAAAAATTTAACACAAGAACAACTTGCTGAAAAACTGGATGTTCCAAGACAATCTATTTCAAAATGGGAGAGTGGGCAGGCAACTCCAGAAACGGAAAAAATAGTAGCATTGAGCATAATTTTTGATGTCACAACTGATTATCTGCTAAAGACATCAGAAATAGACGATTTATCAGTAAAAACCGGAATATTAGAGAAGCAGCAACAGAATATGCTTATCCGGGAACAAAAACAACAACAAATTTTAGGATGTATTATGTACTCGGTTGTAGTATATATGATATTCTTTGCGGTATATTTTATTGGACATTTCCATTTTTGGTCTTGGGTAGCAAATCCGTCGGTATTTTTTGCAGGTTTTTTTATTGCTACATCTATTGTAATATTTATATGTATTAATAAACTTAATAAGAAATAATTTATCGTTAAAGTATAAGTTTAAACGGTTAAATTACACAATATATAATATAAAACAGTCTGTTTTAAGATTGTTACGCATGGACTACTTAAAAAGGTTGTAACTTTGTATCGTACTAATTGAGAAAATGAGCGGCATTGGTGTAAAAGCTGATGCCGTTTCTGCATAACCGCATAGTAGCAAATTTCATAAATATATGGTAAAATAAACAAAAATTTAAACAATGAAAGGTGTTTGATATGGATTACTATATAGTTGATGCTTTTACTGATAAATTATTTGGTGGCAATCCAGCTTGTATATGTGTATTGGAAAAATACTTCCCGATGAGGTTATGCAAAATATAGCATCTGAAAATGGCTTATCCGAAAAGGCATTTATTATGTATGCAAGGATTTATCTGATTTTAGGGGTAGCCACTATGTTGGTGTCAACACTAATCCATAGGAAAATACAAAGATAAATGGAATCGGACTGTGAAGTAAGAATAAATACACTGATAGCTTTTTATTTATGGAGGTGCTGAATCATGAATGAAAGAGAAAAGATAATCCGCTTATGGTTTGATATGTGGCTGAAACAAAAAGATTTAGGGATAGATAATATTTTTATGGAAGATGCCATTTATATTGAAAGCTGGGGTCCAGAATATGAGAACCGTGCCACGATAAAGCATTGGTTCAGTGAATGGAACAGCCGTGGAAAAGTCCTTATATGGGAAATAAAGCAATTCTTTCATAAAGATAGCCAGACGGTTGTTGAATGGTATTTTAAGAATGCAATGGATGACGGCCGCATAGAGGAATTTGATGGAATATCGCTGATAGAATGGACAGCAGAAAACAGGATAAAAACCCTAAAAGAATTTGGATGTAATAGGAATAATTATAATCCATACCAGAATGGTAATGTACCACAATTCAGAGATGAACAGGCGAATTGGTTTTAACATTCCATTATCTTTCCAAGGTAACGATTGCAAAAATGGCAAATGTTGAAGTAGATGATATTGGAAAAATGTTGTGCAGTCCCTCTGCCAAGGCTGATGTGGGAACAAAGTATAAGATTGCTGCTACCACAATGTCATTACGGTTTTTCTTAAAAGATTGCTAACCGTCTATGGAAGAATAAAATTTAAAAAGGAGAAATATTTGATGATAGAGGTTTTATTTGGTGACAGTGAAGCGGCATCTATGAAAGCCGCCAAAAATAAAATAGTGCTTGGAAAGGCAGATGGTCCAACATCTGTATTGATAGCAGGAAAAAAGAAACCGCCAAAAAGCGAAAAATGCAGATGGGTGGAAGGCACGTCCGATGAGGTTATTTGTCTTGGGTTTATGTTGGATATTGGCAATATAAAAGAAAATATAGATAGTGCATATCGGAAAAAACTGATTTATTCCATGCTTTCACATGGACGATGGGAAGCGGATGAGGAAATAAATGCGGAATTGTTAAGAACGGGCGATTATTATTGCGAAGAATTGAGCCGATTGAAAAGATATTTGGACTATGGTGAGGCTATCAGGGTATGGTATAGTAATGTACCTTATTCTATTTGTGGGTTTTATAATTTGTGCAGTATTCTGCAAGAATATGCAAATGAAATTCATGTTGTTCCATTGCCGGAATATCAAAAGCGGACAGATTCTATAATTTTAAATTCAAATTGGGGCGAAGTTTCAGCAGAGGAATTCGCAGGATTTCTTTATAACGAAAAGATTTTGTCTATGGAAGAAATCCGAATGTATGCAATTATGTGGGACGGTTTAAAAGAAGATAACAGTCCGCTACGGGCTGTTATCAACGGAAAACTGATGGGAGTACCAGAAAGTTTTTATGATTTCTTAATTTGGAAGAGAATTACAACAGAACCAGTAAAAGAAGCCCGAATAATTGGTGATATTCTTTGGAAAAATCAGATTGGCATTGGTGACTGGTGGTATGCAAAAAGGATTGATTACTACATTGGGCAGGGCAAAATCAAAGTAATAGAAGATGATAGAAATAAGTATGCAAGGACAATTTGTTTAACATAAATAAAAGGAGGTGTAAGATTGCCAGTTTCTATGAGGACATTTTAAGCAAAAGCTCTTATGAAGTCACCGAATCTTCTGCAAGACGTTTATGAGGAATGGCTGGACCGTTTCCGGATTATAGATTATGTGCATGCTTATCAGCTTGTGTTTGAATATATCAACACATTTTACAATACTGTGAGGCTTCACAGCTATTGTAAGTATAAGCCGCCATAGGAATATGAGAACGAATATTTATAAAAGATGGAATTAAATATTAAAGGCTTAGAGAACCGCACAGATTATTCCCGAATAATTATGTGGACAATATTTTCCCAGGTTAATTTGTACCAAAACTTGACATAATACCACTTTAATACCCATGCCATCTGGCGCATTATATTTTTATATGTTCTAATTATATTATAATATAATATATCTGTTGCTTATAATCCAATAAAAATTTATGAAACATCCATGTAAAAACCAGAAACTACTTTACTTTCACGCACAATTATGTATATAATACAAATGTTTGTTCGTAATTTTGTTTTAGAATGGAGATTTTTATGAGTGACTACACGGGAAAAGAAATTGTAATTTTAGAAGGCCTGGAGGCTGTCCGCAAGCGTCCAGGCATGTATATAGGTTCTACAGGACCACGTGGCCTGCACCACCTCGTCTGGGAAATCCTTGACAACAGTATAGATGAACAACTTGCAGGTTTCTGCAATGAGATACATATTACAATGCAGAAAGATGGCGGCATCCGCATTAAAGACAACGGACGTGGTGTGCCGGTTGACATCCATCCTGCAAAAAAAGTTGCTACTATACGTGTAGTATATACAATACTTCATGCAGGCGGCAAATTTGGCAACTCTGCATACAAAGTTTCTGGTGGGCTGCATGGTGTAGGTTCATCTGTTGTAAATGCACTATCTACACATATGATTGTAGAAGTACACAGAAACGGGCTTGTTTACCGTGATGAATATAAAAACGGCGGACATCCTGTAACAATACTTAATAAAGACGGCTCTCTTGAGCCTTCTGGCAAATGTGCCAAACCAGATACAGGGACTACTGTTACATTTTATCCTGACCCTGAAATATTTGAAACAACAGAGTTCAAAGCTGATGTTATTAAAAAGAAACTTAAAGAAACTGCATATCTTAATAAGAATTTAAAACTGGTATTTGCTGATGAAAATACAGGCGAAGAAAGAATTTACCTGGAAGAAGACGGGATTAAAAGTTTTGTAAATTATATTAACCGTGATGCCCAGGTTCTGCACAGCGAACCAGTATATATTGAAGGTACAAGCGGTGATATTGAAGTTGAAGCTGCATTCCAGTATACATCAAACTTTTCTGAACAGATTAACCCATACTGTAACAGGATAAATGTTGTTGATGGTGGTACTCTAGTTACTGGTTTTAAAACAGCACTTACACGTGTTATGAACCAATATGCAAGGGAACTGGGTGTACTTAAAGATAAAGATGAAAACTTTGATGGCAAAGATATAAGAAATGGGCTAGTTGCAATTATTTCTATTAAACATCCTGACCCACAGTTTGAGGGACAAACAAAAACAAAACTCGGCAACACTGACGCTAAAACTGCTGTTGAAGATGTATTTGGTACAGAAGTCCAGAGATTTTTTGACAAAAATGTTGAAGTCCTGCGTGCAATCCTTGATAATTCACTTAAATCATACAATGCACGTAAAGCAAGCGACAAAGCCCGCAATGCTGTTTTAAAACAGTTAAATGATGTTGACACCAAAAGCAAGCTTGCTGCATGTACCTCAAGAAAACCAGAAGAATGTGAAGTTTATATTGTCGAAGGTGACTCTGCTGGTGGTACTGTTAAAACAGCAAGGAACAGGCATACACAGGCAGTTCTTCCGTTAAGGGGCAAAATACTTAATGTAGAAAAAGCAACTCTTGAAAAAATACTGTTGAATAATGAAATAAAATCAATGATAGCCGCATTTGGCTGTGGAATTGGTGAAGAATTCGATATAAGCAAACTGCGCTATAACAAGATTATAATACTTACTGATGCTGACGTTGACGGCGCACATATAAGTACACTTCTTCTTACATTTTTCTACAGGTTTATGCCAGAACTTATATACTCTGGTAAAATTTACAGGGGGCTTCCACCGCTTTATAAAGTAGATTATACAAATGGCAAAAAGAAAAACTCTGAATATATTTTTAATGACTTTGAACTTGAAAAATTCAGAAAAAATAAAAGCAATAAAATTACTGGCATACAGCGTTATAAGGGGCTTGGTGAAATGGATGCAGAGCAGCTCTGGGAAACAACACTTAACCCTGAAAGCCGGTTGCTTGCACAGATTTCTATAAGCGACAGTGTAGATGCAGACGAAGTGACAACAACACTTATGAGTAGCAATGTACCTCCACGCAGGCAGTTTATAATGGAAGAAGCCAGATATGCCAATCTTGATATATAAAAATATAAACCAGACACAGTAATATAAAATATCTAAAATAAAGAAGGACTGATTATGCGCAAAAGTGGCGCAGAAATGAGGGAAATTATGAAATATAATGAACAGCCTGTAATACAACTGGATTTTTCAGAGGAAATGCGCAATTCTTACCGTGATTATGCGGTAAGTGTAATAATTGCAAGGGCGCTTCCAGATGTAAGGGACGGGCTTAAGCCTGTACAGAGGCGTATACTTTATGCAATGAATGAACTGTCACTTGACCCTGGCAAGCCACACAGGAAAAGTGCGCGTATTGTTGGTGATACAATGGGTAAATACCACCCACATGGTGACAGCTCAATATATGATGCACTTGTACATATGACCGAAGAATATTCGCTATCTATACCACTTGTAGACGGGCACGGCAATTTTGGCTCTATTGACGGTGATGGCGCTGCTGCCATGCGTTACACAGAAGCAAGGCTTTCACATGGTGCAATAGCACTTCTTGACAACCTGGATAAAGGGCTTGTGCCATTCGGACCTAACTTTGACGAAAGCGAAAAAGAACCGCTTGTACTTCCTGCAACAATTCCTAACCTGCTTATAAACGGTACTACAGGCATTGCAGTCGGAATGGCTACTAATATGCCCCCGCACAACACTTCTGAGGTAATAGATGGCATTATCGCATTTATGGATAACCCGGAAATATCTACTAAAGGGCTTATGAAATATATAAAAGGCCCTGATTTTCCAACAGGTGCTACAATTACAAATTCCGATGACCTCTTTAATATTTATGATACAGGAGAGGGCAAAATCAAAATACGTTCCAAAGTTGAAATTGAAGACAGTGATTACGGACGCAAAAACCTTGTAATAACAGAAATCCCTTATACAGTTGCAGGCAATAAAACAAAGCTTTTAGAAAACCTTGCTGCGCTTGCCAAAGACAAAGTATTTGATGAAATATATGATGTAAGGGATGAATCATCTAAAGAGGGAATACGTATTGTTGTTGAAGTAAAAAAGGACAGGGATATACAAAACCTCTTAAACGGGCTTTACCAGAAAACAGCAATGGAAGATACATATGGCGTAAATATGCTTGCAGTTAAAAACAAACAGCCAGTAACATTTACACTTAAAGGGCTTATTAATGAATTTGTCCTGTTCCAGGAAGAACTTTATACAAAAGAATACAAGCATCTGCTTGAAAAGGCAAATGACAGGCTGGAGATTGTTGAAGGGCTTATAAAAGCAACAGATATAATTGACCTTATAATAGAAATCTTAAGATGCAGCAACTCTGTAAAACAGGCTAAGGAATGTCTTACTAAAGGTAAAACAGAAGGCATAAAATTCAGGACAAAAAAATCAGAAAAGGAAGCTGCACGCCTTGGTTTTTCAGAAAGACAGGCAGAAGCAATATTGACAATGCAGTTAAGCAAGCTTATAGGGCTTGAACTCCTGAAACTGCATCAGGAAAGCAATACACTTATAACCAATATCACTAATTACAAAAAAATATTAGGTGATATTAACGAACTGCACAAGGTTATTAAAAAAAGACTTAAAACATATAAAAAACAGTTTGGCAGGGAAAGGCGCACCACACTTGACAATATTGGCAATACAAAATATGTTGAGGAAATCAGGGAAGAAAATATCTATGTAGTAATAGACAGGTTTGGTTACTGCAAATCGCTTGATGAAACAAGTTATTCACGCCTTGCCCCTGAAACCCTTAATGAATACACATATATAATCCCAATGAAAAATACAGGGAAACTATGTATATTCTCTTCCTCTGGCTCAATGTACCAGGTAAAAGCCATGTCCATACCAAAAACTAGAAGCCGTGACAAAGGTGTACTTATACAGACCCTTTGCAAAATAGGCAAAGATGATATAATAACATATATAGCATTTGATGATTTGTCAGAGTCACAACTCTTATTTATATCAAAATCAGGATATGTAAAACTTGTATCAGGAATAGAATTCGAAACAAACCGCTCTGTAATAGCATCAACAAAACTTGAAAAAGAAGATACACTTGTATGTATACAGCCAGTTACTGTAGAAGAAAGCATAGCAGATAACAGAAATGTGCTAATGGTAACTGAAAAAGGCTCTGTGCTTTTATTCCCATTAAACCAGACAGGTGAATTTAAAAAGACAAGCAAAGGGCTTAAGGGAATATCGCTTGCCAAAGGGGACATGCTTGCGTATGCCTGTATAACCTCGCCAGAAGACACGGATATAGAATTTAATAATAAGCATTATAACCCACAGAAAATAAAACTAAAAAACCGGAACGATAAACCAGTTAAAATAAAATTATGATAATTTCCAGTTATCCTTTGTTTGTGTAAGAACGGACACAGGGCTTCCATGTCAGGCTAAATTATTCCACTCCAGGGCACGTTCTCACTACGTTAGCTCACGCAACGGCACATAAAATCTGAAAGAACCAGATTTAAATGCCGGCGGAGCTAAAGTGCCC
>CAJTXH010000048.1 GCA_910580005.1 uncultured Lachnospiraceae bacterium
AAAATGGGTGTGTCGAATTTTCTGTGATGAATACACAGTTTATTCTACACACCCGGATATAGCAAAAGGCATTACAATATTATTAGTTATTTTAGGACATGCAGAAAATATTAATCCATATATAAGATTTATAATATTTTCATATCATATGCCATTCTTTTTATTGCAAATGCATACTTTATAAAAAATTATAATTTAATTGAATCTATTAAAAAAAGCAGTAAATTACTTTTAATACCATATGCTATTACATGTATACTTTTTGCTGTTATATGTGTAAACCAGAATAATAGCAACTTGCCAAATTACCAGGTATTTACTCTTAGAATAGCAGACATGTTTGCAGGAATGAGTAAAATATCTACAAAATTTAACCAGTTCCAGTCAGTATGGTTAGTATGGTTTGTAATTTGCCTTTTTGCTGCACGCATTATTTACATATTTTTAATGAAATTTTTAGATACAAGAAATAAATTAATTTCTTTAATTGTAATGGCCATATTATCCTGTACTGGCATGATTATTGGCAAATACTATGCATATATGCCATGGAGTATTGATGTCGCCTTAGCAGCACTGCCTTTTATGTGGTTTGGCAATATGCTAAACAGATTAGAATTAATTCCTAAAATTAACAAAACAATATATATTATATGTCTTTTTAACTGGATAATACTTGGATTATCAGGATTTGGAATAGAAATGTCAATGAGAAAATATCCAGGATGTATCTTATGTATTATTGAAGCAATAGCTGGAAGTATTTTATGTATTGGTGTTTCTATTTTAATAGAATTAAAAACTAAAAAAATAGCTTCATTTTTTACCTGGTGTGGGAAAAATTCTATAGTTATCCTTATTATACATTGTTTTGAAATGCGTTTTTTCAATTGGAATAATTATATTTTTAATAATATTCCAATATCATTAAACTGGGTTACTATTTTTGCAGTTAAGCTTTTATTAATTTTACTTGTAACATGGGCAATAATACAAATTAAAAACATTATAAGGTATCTTAACAACCAATAATTTGATTTTTTTTGGAGATATAAAAAGAATGTGTGCATTAACAGCACTGAAAGCGCTGCTGTTTACTTGCAAAAATACAGAACAGCACAAAAAATTTTATAACCGGAAATCATATTTTAAAGAATTATTTTGCTGGTTTTTACTTATAGCCTGTATCTTCCAGTTACTGTTATGTAAATAATATTTTTATAATTTCCAGTTAAATTCTGGATTTTGCCAGTAAACAGCAGGTTTCCAATGTATATCTAAATATTCCATGACATGGGCACTTCAGCACCGCCGGCATTTAAGCTCCTGTGTCAAAAAGAAACGTTAGTTTCTTTTGGGCGCAGGGACTTTATGTGCCGTTGCGTGGGCTGACGTAGCGGAAGCGTGCCCTGGAATGGAATATTTAGATATACACAGAAAACCTGCGTCCGTTTACCAGCACAGAATAACTGGAAATTTATGAACTGGGCGTGATTTTGTCAAGAAAAATACTTGACAACACTACAAAGGTATAATATAATGCTTCTTGTGCTTGGGCATGTTTGAAAGGAGGTTATTATGGCATTCGACAGCCTTACTGAAAAATTACAAAATGTTTTTAAGAACCTTCGCAGCAAAGGGCGTCTTACAGAAGATGATGTAAAGACAGCTTTAAAAGAAGTTAAGATGGCATTGCTTGAGGCGGATGTAAATTTCAAGGTGGTTAAGAACTTTGTTAAAACTGTGCAGGAAAGGGCAGTAGGGCAGGACGTGCTGAACAGCCTTACACCTGGGCAGATGGTAGTCAAGCTTGTTAATGAAGAGCTTGTAAACCTTATGGGAAGTGAAACAACAGAGCTTAAACTGAAGCCTTCCAGTGAGATTTCAGTTATACTTATGTGTGGGCTGCAAGGTGCAGGAAAGACTACTACTACAGCAAAGATTGCAGGAAAGCTTAAGTCAAAAGGGCGCAGGCCATTGCTTGTGGCATGTGATATTTACCGCCCGGCGGCTATAGACCAGTTACAGGTTAATGGAAACAAGCAGGGTGTTGAAGTATTTTCTATGGGAACAAGCCATAAACCTGCGGACATAGCTAAAGCAGCGATAGAACATGCATCAAAAAACAATTACAATGTTGTAATCCTTGATACAGCAGGGCGGCTTCATATTGACCAGGACATGATGGAAGAGCTTATGATGATAAAAGATAAAGTTTCCATAGACCAGTCTGTGCTTGTTGTAGACGCAATGACAGGACAGGATGCAGTTAACGTTGCAACAACATTTAATGATAAAATTGGCATTGATGGTGTTATACTTACAAAGCTTGATGGTGACACCAGGGGCGGCGCTGCCCTTTCAATAAAGGCAGTTACAGGATGTCCTATATTATATGTAGGCATGGGTGAAAAGCTTTCAGACCTTGAACAGTTTTACCCTGACCGTATGGCATCACGTATTCTTGGAATGGGGGATGTGCTTACACTTATTGAGAAAGCAGAAGCAGAACTTGACCAGGAGAAAGCAAAGGAAATGGAACGCAAGTTCCGCAAAGCAGAATTTGATTTTAATGATTTCCTTGACCAAATGGGGCATTTAAAGAAAATGGGAGGCATACAAAGTATTTTAAGCATGCTTCCAGGAATGGGCATACCAGATGGCATTGAAATAGACGACAGCATGTTTAAAGGGATAGAGGCAATAATATATTCCATGACATTAGAGGAAAGGGGAAACCCTGCAATAATAAACCCTTCAAGGAAAAGGCGCATTGCAAAAGGCGCAGGGGTTGATATATCAGAAGTCAATAAGCTTATGAAACAGTATGAGCAGTCTAAAAAAATGATGAAACAGATGTCTGGCATGATGTCAGGAAAAGGCAGGAAAAAGGGCAAATTCAGCCTTCCGAAACTGCCATTTGGATTATAATGCATATCATTATGCTGTAAGGCATTGACAGAAGGGATGCAGTGTATTGTATCCTGGAAGTACATGTATAATAGCAGCATTTAGATATATATAACATTTTTAAGGAGGTGAAAACAGGAATGGTTAAAATCAGGTTAAGAAGAATGGGCAAAAAGAAATCGCCTTTTTATAGAATAATAGTAGCTGATGCAAGGTCTCCAAGAGATGGAAGGTTTATTGAGGAAATCGGCACTTATGACCCAAACCAGAATCCAAGCGTATTTAAGTTTAATGAAGAAAGCGCAAAAAAATGGCTTGCTAATGGTGCAAAGCCAACTGAAACAGTAGGCAAGCTTTTAAAACAGGCTGGAATTATGTAAGACAGCCAGGCATTGCTGCTTGTCCTGTAAAGCAGGAAAAAGGGGAGGTTCCCAGGTAATGAAAGAATTAATAGAAGTTCTTGCACAGTCACTTGTTGACCACCCTGAGGAGGTCACTGTAACGGAGACTGGGAAAGATAATGAAATTATTTTTGAACTTAAAGTAGCCCAGGATGATATGGGAAAAGTTATTGGAAAGCAGGGGCGCATAGCTAAAGCAATACGTTCAATAGTTAAGGCTGCTGCATCCAGGACTGATAAAAAAGTAACTGTTGAAATAGGACAGTAGCCAGGACGTATCCTGGAAAACGCCTGTGCCATATGGTATAGGCGCTTTTTGTTTTTGGAGAAAGGCGGTTTAAATATATGACAGATTTATTCAGGGTTGGCGTGATTGCCAATACACATGGGATACGTGGGGAAGTAAAAGTATTTCCAACAACGGGTGAGCCTGAAAGATATAATTACCTGGAAGAAGTAATACTTGATACTGGAAAAGAAAAAAAGACCCTGGAGGTAGCTTCTGTAAGGTTTTTTAAAAATCTTGTAATTGTTAAATTCAAAGGTATTGACAATATAAATGATGTGGAGCAATACAAAGGCTGTGAATTATTTGTAACAAGGGAAAATGCAATCCCTCTTAAAGAAGGTGAGTGTTATATTGCTGATATGTACGGGATGAAGGTAGTTACTGATGAAGGTGCGGACTTTGGTGTATTAAAAGATGTAATGGAAACAGGGGCAAACCTTGTATTTGTGGTAACACATAATGGAAAAGAAGTCCTTCTGCCAGATATTCCCGATTGCGTAAAGAAAGTAGATATGGAAAATAAAGTGGTTACAGTCCATATAATGAAAGGATTGCTGGATTGAAATGAATTTTCATGTTATGACATTGTTTCCTGGAATGATAAATAATGCAATGGGTGAAAGCATAACAGGAAGGGCAATAAAAGCAGGTCTTATAAATGTCAATGCTGTAGATATAAGGGATTTTGCTATAAATAAACACAGCCGGGCAGACGATTACCCATATGGCGGCGGTGCTGGCATGGTTATGCAGGCAGAGCCTGTTTATTTATGTTACAGGCATATCTGCAGCCAGATACAGAAAAAGCCGTTACAGGATGAAGAAGGTATTATTAAAAAAGAGCCTGGAATACGTGTAATATACCTTACTCCACAGGGGAAAGTGTTTAACCAGAAACTTGCAGAGGAGTATGCAGCAGAAAAGGATATAATATTTTTATGTGGCCATTATGAAGGCATAGATGAGCGTGTAACAGAGGAAATAGTTACTGATTATGTTTCTATTGGGGATTATGTGCTTACAGGCGGTGAACTTCCTGCCCTTGTAATAATGGACGCAATATCAAGGCTTGTGCCAGGGGTACTGAATAACTGTATTTCAGCCAGTACAGAGTCATTTTCGGACAATTTATTGGAATATCCGCAGTATACAAGGCCTGCTGTATGGCGTGGCAAGGAAGTCCCACCAGTACTGTTATCTGGAAACCATAAAAAACTTGCAGAGTGGTACAGGGAACAGTCAGTAATAAGGACTGCATTAATGAGGCCGGATTTGCTGGAAGATGCAGAGCTTACACAGGCAGAAAGGAAGATTGCAGATGGGATTACCCGGAAAAATAAAATATAACTGTATATTAGTTTTAATTTCTGTTTTTCTGTCAGGCTGTAGTACACCTTTGCAGCCAGCCCGGGAAAAGGAGCTTGTCAAAACAGGTTTTGCATTTAATACTACTTATACAATAACTTTATATGCGGGCGGCAGTGAAAGTTTATTAGAAGAATGCGTTGCAAAGTGCCAGGAATTTGAAAAGGTTTTTAGCAGGACATTAAAAGGAAGCGAACTTTATAATATAAATGAAATAGAAAAAGCTTATTTAAAAGTTTCAGATAAATTTGATATAAATGATGGAAATGTTTTTATAGATGAAAAGGACAGGGAAACAGCAGAAACAGAAATAAAAAGCATAGCAGACCCTGGCAACAAAGCAGTTTTTCATTTAAATAATGATGGAAGCATTGAATTTGGCGTGTCAGATATTTTATATGAAATCCTGGAAGATGGCATGTATTACTCAGAAATATCAGATGGTGTTTTCGATATTACAGTAGAGCCTGAAAGTTCATTATGGGATTTTACATCAGATAACAGTAAAGTGCCAGAAGATGCACAGATAAAAGAAGCAGTAAAACTTACAGGTTATAAAAATGCAGTGCTTAAGGATAAAAAGCTGGTATTAAAAATACCTGGGATGGGTATAGAACTTGGCGCTATTGCAAAGGGTTTTATTGCAGACCGGCTAAAAGATTATCTTGCAGAAAATGGTGTTACAAGCGGCACTGTAAACCTTGGCGGCAATGTGCTCTGCATTGGCAAAAAGACGGATGGCAGCCCGTTCCGTATAGGTGTACAGCATCCTTTTGCGGACAGGAACGAAATTATTACAGCAGTAAAAGCAGAAGATACTTCGGTGGTTTCTTCAGGAATTTATGAAAGATATTTTACACAGGACGGAAAAATATACCATCATATTTTAGATACGTCAACCGGGTATCCATATGACAACGGGCTTGTAGCAGTTACTATTATTTCAGTAAAATCCGTGGATGGTGACGCACTTTCTACTACATGTTTTGCAATGGGACTGGAAAAAGGGCTGGAATTTGTTAATTCGCTTGAAGATGTATATGCAGTATTTATTACAGAGGATGAGAGATTACATTATTCAGAAGGTTTTAAAGAAATGGAGACAGGAAATTGAAGAAAAAATATATCAGAAAACATCTTATATTCCATGGACGTGTGCAGGGCGTGGGGTTCAGATACCATGCAAACTATGCTGCCAAGGCACTTGGGGCTTCAGGATGGGTAAGAAACCTTTATGATGGTACTGTGGAATGTGAAATACAGGGTACTCCTGGCATGGTGGATGATTTTATTAGCATGCTGCAAAATGGGAGATATATAGAGATAGATTTTATAGAACAGAAGGAAACTGCTTTAAAGGAGGAAACATGCTTCAGAATAAGGTACTAGAATATAATCTTTACCTTGCAGGGCTTGTGTTTGCATTGGTTTCTGGTTTTGGAACTGCACTTGTTTTATTTACGCCGTTTGAATTTTCATATATAATGCCAGAATGTGCATTTAAATCTATTACAGGGCTTTATTGCCCAGGATGCGGCGGTTCAAGGGCAGTTGCTGCATTTGTCCAGGGGCATTGGGTAAAATCGTTTATATACCATCCATTTGTACCATACTGCGGGGTGCTTTATATAATATTTATGGCAAAAGGTACAGCCGCATTTTTTTCAAAAGGAAGATACAATTATATGAAATTCAGGAATGGTTACATATATTTTGGAATTGTAATAATTCTTGTGCAGTTTGCATTAAAGGATATAATGCTTGTAGTTTATGGAAAAGATGTGTTGCAGTATGTTCCAGGTCTGTAAAAAATAGCTGGTACATTAAGACTGGCATGTGAAACCTGTCACCATAAATTTATAGTAAAACCCAAAATAATAAGATAACTGGAAATTTATGAAACGGGCGTGGCAGATATAAAAATATAGTAGACAGCTTTGTAACCTTTTGTTATACTTGTTTTTGTATCTATATTTTTAACAGACATAAACCTGGCATTGGCAGGCAGTGCCGGGATGAGGCCGGGCATAATGGAAAAAGATATTAATGATGGCATATATACAGGGTTTGCTTATGTATATGACAAATTTATGGACAATATCCCATATAACGGATGGCATAGTTATATATACACACTCCTTAAAGAATATGGCATAACAAGTGGGATTGTAGCTGAACTTGCATGTGGAACAGGCACAATAACATCAATGCTTGCAGCGGATGGTTATGACATGATAGGCGTTGACATATCATATGACATGCTTGGGATTGCACGGGACAAATGCCCTGGAAATGTACTTTTATTACAGCAGGATATAAGGGAGCTTGACTTATATGGTTCAGCAGCAGCGATGATATGTGTGTGTGACGGAATGAATTATATGGATTGTACGGACAGCCTTTACAGGGTATTTTGCAGAGCAAATATATTCCTTGACTATGGTGGCATATTTATATTTGACCTTAAAACAACATATTTTTATGAAAATATCCTGGGAAACAGGGTAATTGCAGAAAACAGGGAAGATTCAAGCATTATATGGGAAAATGAGTTTAATAAGGAAACAGGAATAAATGAATACCTGGTTACAATTTACAGTCTTTGTGAAGAAAATGGTTTATTTGAAAGGTATGAAGAGCTTCATACCCAAAAAGCATATTCTATAGAAGAAGTAAAAGGACTGGCAGAAAAAGCCGGCTTAGAAACAGCTGCAGTTTATAATGCTTTTACAAAAGAAGAACCTAAGGAAGACAGTGAGAGAGTTTATTTTATATTAAAAAAAGCATTTGGAGGATAAATTCAAGTTATGGAAAGTGATTATATTGCCAGGGCAACAGCAGCAAACCACCAGTTGCGTGCATTTGCAATTACAAGCAGGAATATTGCAGAAGAAGCAAGGCGCATACACAATACAAGCCCTGTTGCAACGGCAGCATTAGGAAGGCTTTTGTCAGCAGGCAGCATGATGGGAAGCATGATGAAGGGTGAAAAGGATGTGCTTACATTACAGATAGAATGTGGAGGCCCTATAGGAGGTATGGTAGTAACAGCAGGTTCTGATGGCTGTGTAAAGGGATATGTAAACCATCCAGATATAATGCTTCCTCCAAACCCACAGGGAAAATTTGATGTATCTGGCGCACTTGGGCCAGGGTTTTTAAATGTAATAAGGGATACAGGGTTAAAAGAGCCTTATAACGGGCAGGTGCACCTTGTTTCTGGGGAAATTGCCGAGGATTTGACATATTATTATGCTACATCTGAACAAGTACCTTCGGCAGTGGGTCTTGGTGTGTTAATGGATATGGATAATACTGTCAGGCAGGCAGGGGGATTTATAATACAGGTTATGCCAGATGCAGAAGACAGAGTTATAGACAGGCTGGAGGAATCTGTAAGCAGTATCCAGTCTGTGACAGATATGCTGGAAAAAGGCATGATGCCTGAAGATATCCTGAGGTATATTATTAAAGAAGACAGTGTGGAAATCCTGGAGAAAATACCAGTAAAATACTTCTGCAACTGTTCAAAAGACAGGTTTTACAGGGCGGTTGCAAGCCTTGGGCAGAAGGATTTACAAGAAATAGCAAAGGATGGAAGCCCAGTTGAAATAAACTGCCAGTTTTGTGGCTCACATTATATTTTTGGTACGGAGGAAATAAATGGACTAATTAGATAAGGAGTGGTCAGATGCCAGAAAGATACAAAAAAATAGTATGTATATGTATTATTTCTGCATTAATGCTTGTTATTGCAGGCAAGTTTAATACTACAGGCATTGTACATGCAGAAGCAGTAGGTGTTGTCCAGGTAAGCGGATACCTGAATGTAAGGAAAGGCCCAGGGACATCATATGCACTTTTAAAATCAGGAGGTACAAATGTTACACTGTCTAACGGGCAGAAAGTGTCAATTATTGCAAAAGCAGGCAGCTGGTACCAGGCAAGCTTTAAGCTTAATGGAAAAAAACTAAAAGGGTATGTGCTTGGTTCATATATTAAAGTGCAGGGAGGAAGTGCATGTACATCAGTCCAGGCTTCGGTAACTGTAAAAAGTTTAAAGCTTAAAACAAAAGCTTCAAGTGAAAGCACTAATGTAAAGTCGGGGCTTAAGGATATTGCAATTGGCAAAGGCAGTAATGTGCTGGTATTAGATGATATTACAGCAGAAAACCAGAAGTGGTATTACATATCATCCCAGTATTCTGGAAAGACATATAAAGGGTATGTTAAGCCAGAAAACCTTAAGATTTCATATGGGGGCGGCATACCGGGAATATGGGAAGGAAGTGTTAAATTCCCGCTTTACAAAGAAGCAGGCAAAAATAAAGTGGTAGAAAATTCAGGCAGGAAAGTAAGCATAGGCGTAAATAAACAGTTTACAATATTAAATGAAAAAACTGTTGCAGGGACAAGGTATTTTTATATTAAGGCAAGTGCAGGCAAGGCCGTTGTGTGCGGCTATCTTCCAGCAGATGCTGCCAGGTTCCAGATAGTACAGGCGAAGGGAAACACAGCAAAAGAAACAAGTGCACCATATAAAACAAAAGAACCTTCAGATACAAAGAAACCAGACGCTACAAAGAAACCAGACGCTACAAAGAAACCAGACGCTACAAAGAAACCAGATACTACAAAGAAACCAGATGCTACAAATAAACCAGCGGAAACTGCTGTGCCAACACAGAAGCCAGAACCGCTGGATAATGCAGAATTTAAGAAAAAGCTGAAAGATGAGGGATTTCCAGATGATTATATAACCCCTCTTATAGAATTACATGCTAAGTATCCATACTGGGAGTTTAAGGCATTTAAGACAGGGCTTAAATGGGGTACTGTAATAAAAAAAGAGTCTGCTGTTGGTGTTAATTTGTTAAGCAATAATAAATCATATGCCTGGAAGTCAACAGCAGACGGGGCATATGACTGGACAAAGGACAAATATATACCATTTGATGGCAGCACATGGGTAACAGCTTCTGTAAAGGCTGTAAAATACTATATGGACCCAAGGAATTTTTTAGATGAAAGAGGGATTTTCCAGTTTGAAAACCTTGGATACCAGAGCAGTATACAGACACAGGATGGTGTGGAGAAAATATTAAATAACACCCCTATGTACAATGCAAAGTTTTCATATCCAGATGCGTTAGGCAGCTCTGTTAATATAAAGTATTCAAAAGCCTTTATAAAAGCGGCAGAATCATCAAAAGTCAGCCCTTACCATCTTGCATCACGTGTTAAACAGGAGGTTGTATTAAGCAATACGCTTATGAGCAGCTCTGTTTCAGGTAATGTTTCAGGGTATGAGGGGATTTATAATTTTTATAATATTGGCGCATATAATAGCACAGAGGCAGGAGGGGCAATTGCCAATGGCTTAAAATGGGCAAGCCAGGGTACTACATACAACCGTCCGTGGAAAGACCGTTACAAGTCAATAACCGGGGGTGCTGAGTATATTGGCAAGAATTATATTAATGCAGGGCAGAATACACTTTATCTGCAGAAGTTTAATGTTACATCAAAGAACCGGTATGAGCACCAGTATATGTCAAATGTTGAAGCGCCAAACAGCGAAGCAACAAAAACTGTTTCAGCATATGGCGTGATTGGGCAGGATATGCCGGTTACATTTTCAATACCAGTATATGAAGAAATGCCAGAAAAGCCATGTGAAGTTCCGTCAGGAGGCAAAAACCCTAATAATTATTTAAAAACTTTATATGTCAAAAACTATCCATTTACTTCAAATTTTGTACTGGGAGATGATGGCAGCAAAAAGTATAAGCTTGTAGTGGACAAAAGTGTTCAAAGCATAAAAATATGCGCAACAAAAGTAAGTCCATATGCAAAACTTACAGGCACAGGGTCTAAGACACTGGCAGACGGCACTACAACATTTACGGTTAAAGTTACTTCTGAAAGCGGTGAGGCAAGAAAATATACGATAGAAGTGACAAGGCAACAGGCTGGAAAATAATTGCAAGATGTAAAAATGCAGCACAGGGATTGGAGAGTAATGGCAGACATGTGTTTTTTAAAGAAGCAGGCGTTATATATTATAACAGTATTTATGTTTTTTTTGCCAGCCTGTTTAATAAGCAGCAGGGATGTACAGGCTTCAAGCGCTGTTGTTAATGTTACAGCTAATAACAGCAATGTATCAGAAGGTGATACAGTATATGTTATTATAACTATAACTTCCAGTGATGAAATTGGTGGTTTTAAAGGGTATTTCAGTTATGATAACAGTGTCCTTAAATATGTTACAGGAGGTAGTGTTGCAAGTGGCAATGATAATGAGTTCCTTGTATCTGATACAGACAGGGAAAGTGGAAGCTACAGGCTTAAATATGCAGTAAAGTTTACTGCGAGGGCAGATGGTAACACTACAATTATGCTTAAAAGCCCTTATGCAGTGTATGGCTATGGTGATAATGCAGAAGAAATGTCGGTTTCTTACAGCCCGTTAAATATTGTTGTCAACAAGAAAAATGAAAGACCGGCGGGAACTACAAAAAAGCCGGCAAGTACAAAAAAACCGGCAAGCACAAAAAAGCCGGCAGGCACAAAAAGACCAGCAGGAACAGAGAACCCAGGGGATACAGAAGAGCCGCCAGTTTCACCTTCATCTGCTGTGTACAATAATTCTGGAAAAGTAAAACGTGGGGAAACGCAATTAAACGGCAATATAAGCACTTCTTTAAGGGGTGGCAATGTTGTATTAAAAATAAATGATGAGTATACAGTTACAGAGCTTAAAGACAGGGAACTAATACCTGAAGGTTTTGGTGAAACAGAGATGAAGATGGATGGCAGGGTTATAAAGGTTTATTCATCGGAAAGTGATACAGAGCATAAATTTGTGCTTATATATTGCAAAAGGGGAGATAATAAACCAGAGTTTTATCTTTATGACAAAGAAGAACAGGCACTTATGCCATACATCAAAGTACAGTCATGGTACAGGGGAAGTAATGGCAATGCTGTTGTGGCAGAAGGGCCAGAAGGCAATGTGGAAAAACAAAGGCTTATATATATACTTGTAATAGCAATAATAATATGCCTTTTGTTAGTAATAATAATTATATCTGTGTATATGCATTTTAAAGGCATGGATAAAGATGATTTGTCAGATATATTAAAATAAAATGCCAGTAGAATGGAGGGCTAAAAAGTTATGCAGAAAAATTTCACAAAAAGTGCAGAAAAAGCTTTGAGTTATGCAAAAAAGTCTGCAAAATCACTTGGGCATAACTATACAGGTACTGAGCATATCCTGCTCGGGCTTTTAAAATCAAAGGGTGTTGCATCAGATATACTACAGGCAAATAATGTTGATGCTGATGGGATTAAGGAGCTTATGGAGGATTTCCTTTCAGGCAGCAAGACTGTAATTACAGATGGAGATGCAGAATTTACACCAAGGGCACAGGAAGTTGTTAGCAGAAGTTTTGCCGAAGCAGAGAGGCTTGGCTCTTCATCTGTTGGAACAGAGCACCTGCTTGTTTCACTTTTAAAAGAAAATGAAAGCATGGCTCTGCGCATTTTAAATACAAAAGGTGTTAATATACAGAGGGTTTATATAGATACACTTGCTGCAACAGGACAGGATGCGGCTAGTGCAAAGAGTGAATACCTTATGCAGCGTGGAAAAAGGAACGGGAAATCCGCTACACCAGTGCTTGACCAGTACAGCAGGGATTTAACAGAGTATGCAAGGGAAGGGAAGCTTGACCCTGTAATAGGCAGGGATGCAGAAATAAAGCGCCTTGTTGAAATACTTAGCAGGCGTACAAAGAACAACCCATGCCTTACAGGTGAGCCTGGAGTTGGTAAAACTGCTGTAGTAGAAGGGCTTGCACAGGATATTATATCAGGCAATATACCAGAAGTAATCCAGAATAAAAGGGTTCTGACCCTTGATTTATCAGGGATGGTGGCAGGTTCTAAATACAGGGGTGAGTTTGAGGAGCGTATAAAACGTGTAATCAAAGAAGTTATACAGTCTGGAAATGTCATTCTTTTTATAGACGAAATCCATACAATTATTGGCGCAGGTGGCGCAGAAGGCGCACTTGATGCTGCGAATATACTAAAACCTTCGCTTGCACGTGGGGAATTACAGATTATAGGTGCTACAACAAGGGAAGAGTACCGTAAATATATAGAAAAAGATGCCGCACTTGAAAGGCGTTTCCAGCCAGTTGATGTAAAAGAACCTGATGAAGAAGAAACAATAGCTATATTAAAGGGACTGCGTGACAGGTACGAGGAGCACCATGGTGTTGAAATAACAGACAGTGCATTAGAAAGCGCAGTAAAAATGTCTGAACGCTATGTCAATGACAGGTTTCTTCCAGACAAGGCTATAGATGCGCTGGATGAAGCAGCAGCAAGGGCAGGGCTTAAAATGTATATGCCTTCTCCTGGACTCAGGGAACTGGAAGAAAGGCAGAGGCTCTTTGATAAGGAAAAAGAGGATGCCATAAGAAAAGAGGATTTTAAACTTGCAGGAGATATAAAGCGCAGGCAGGAAGAAGATGCCGCCAGGATAAAGGCAATACGCAGGCAGATGGAAGAAGAGCGTAACAGTTCCAAAGCGGTTGTAACAGATAATGATATTGCCGGGGTAATAGCAGACTGGACAAAGATACCTGTACAGAAACTCCAGGAAGAAGAAACAGAGCGTCTAAGGAAGCTTGAAGAGATACTCCACAAACGTGTTGTAGGCCAGGAAGAAGCTGTAAATGCAGTGTCCAAGGCAGTAAGGCGTGGAAGGGCAGGGTTAAAAGACCCACGCCGCCCTATAGGCTCATTCCTTTTCTTAGGGCCTACAGGTGTTGGTAAAACAGAACTTTCAAAAGCACTTGCAGAAGCAGTATTTGGCAAAGAAAATGAAATAATAAGGGTAGATATGTCTGAGTATATGGAGAAGCACAGCGTATCTAAAATGATTGGCTCACCTCCAGGATATGTAGGGTATGAGGACGGCGGACAGCTTAGTGGGAAAGTAAGGAGGCATCCTTATTCAGTAATACTTTTTGATGAAATAGAAAAAGCACATGCAGATGTGTTTAATATATTGCTTCAGATATTAGAAGACGGGCATGTAACAGATGCGCATGGCAGGAAAGTGAGTTTTAAAAATACAATAATCATAATGACTTCAAATGCAGGCGCACAGCAGATAGTATCTCCTAAGCACCTTGGTTTTGGGATTAATGAAGATGAAGAAACAGATTATAAAAAGATGAAATCCAGCGTAATGGAAGAGGTAAAGCGCATTTTTAAGCCTGAATTTATAAACAGGATAGATGAAGTGCTTGTGTTCCGTGTATTGAATAAAGGAGATATAAAAGAGGTTGTAAAAATACTTCTTGCAAGTTTTATTAAAAGGGTTAAGGAACAGATGGACATTTCACTTGAAGTAACAGAAGCGGCAATATGCCATATAGCTGAAAGCGGCTTTGACAAAACGTATGGCGCAAGGCCTGTAAGGCGTGCAATACAGACTATGGTAGAGGACGGCATGGCTGACAGGCTGCTTTCATATGAGATAACACAGGGCAGTAAAGTGGTTGTGGATTATATTGGTGAAAAGATTATATTTTCCACCGTGAAATAGTAGAAATAATATACAAAATATGTTATCCTGTATATAGGAATTTATATATAATATACAAAAAATACAAACTAAAAATGCCACCAGCTATAATGCTGGGGCTGTATTTAAAAATACAAGGAGGAGAAAGATGGCTGTAGTTGAAGAGTTAATCCGTAAGGAGGAGGACGGGACATTAAGTTTTGGGAATTTTGAACTTGATACCAAAAAGAAACTTTCTGACTTTGAATTTGAAGGAGACTTATATAAGGTCAAGACTTTTAAAGAAATTACAAAGCTTGAGAAAAATGGTCTTTTTGTGTATGAATCTGTACCAGGGACAGTTGTTACCCATATGAAGGCAGATGGCGCAGGTATACAGTTTATGGCAGAGGGGCTGGAAGATACATCTGTCACCCTTGAACTTGAACCTGAGAAAGAATATGAGGTATTTATAGGAGGGGTTAATGCAGGCAGGATGAAAACCAACCTTGGCGGCAAGCTTGTTTTAAGCATTGAGGTTGACCCAGGACAGGTTAAAGAGGTCAGGGTGGTTAAATTATAGTATGGCTAAGGCAAAGAAAAAGGCAGTTTTCTTTTGCAAGGAGTGTGGTTATGAATCACCAAAATGGCTTGGCCAGTGCCCGGTATGCCATGAATGGGATTCATTTACAGAAGCGCCGCCAGCAGCAAAGTATCTTCCAGATAGCATAAAAGGACCTGTGTCTGGCATGACACGCAATATTCCTGCAAGGCTTAATGAAGTCAAAGCAGGTGAGGAAGAAAGGACAGTAACAGGCATAGGGGAACTTGACAGGGTTCTAGGAGGAGGCATTGTTGCTGGCTCGCTTGTCCTTGTCGGGGGTGACCCAGGCATTGGCAAATCTACCCTTCTTCTGCAAATGTGCAGGCAGTTATCAGCAGGCGGGCATAAGATACTTTATGTATCCGGGGAAGAATCCCCTAAGCAGATAAAAATGAGGGCAGAAAGGCTCGGAAGCTTTAACAGCAACCTGTACATATTATGTGAGACGGACCTTGGCGCAGTTTCATCTGCTATTACAGAGATGAAGCCTGGCATGGTAATAATTGATTCGATACAGACAATGTACAGTGAGGAAGCAGGGCAGGCTCCTGGAAGCCAGGGGCAGGTAAGGGAAGCAACAGGTGTCCTTATGAAACTTGCTAAAAACCTGCATATATCTATATTTATTGTAGGCCATGTAACAAAAGAAGGTGTAGTAGCAGGTCCACGCATGTTAGAACATATGGTAGATACAGTGCTGTATTTTGAAGGTGAAGGTGGGGCTTCTTACAGGTTTCTGCGTGGTGTTAAGAACCGTTTTGGTTCAACTAATGAGATAGGTGTATTTGAAATGCGTCCAGACGGGCTTGAAGAGGTTTTAAACCCGTCTGGCTATATGCTGCAAGGCAAACCTGAAAATGAACCAGGTTCAGTAGTTACGTGTTCTATAGAGGGCACAAGGCCTATACTTGTTGAAGTACAGGCACTTGTGTGCCAGACAAATTTCAATATGCCAAGGCGTACAGCAGCGGGCACTGACTATAACAGGGTAAACCTTTTAATGGCAGTAATAGAAAAAAGGCTTGGCATAAGGATGGGTGATTTTGATGCTTATATTAACGTTGCAGGTGGCATGAAAATAAATGAGCCAGCACTTGATTTAGGCATTGTCGCTGCAATACTTTCAAGTTACCGTAACCAGGCATTTGACAGTAAAACTGTGTGTTTTGGGGAAGTAGGGCTTGTTGGGGAGGTCAGGGCAGTTAATTTGCCCAGCCAGCGCGTCATGGAAGCTGCAAAGCTTGGCTTTGGCCGCTGCATAATTCCAAAAGCCAACAGCCAGAAACTTGAACTGGATACCAGCAGCCTGAATGGGATGCAGGTAACAGGAGTTGGCAGTATTTATGAATTGCTGGAGGTAATTTAATGGGATTAAGGGAAAATGAAACGGATACTCAACACATTTTAGAGAGAATGGAAAATACCATGAATAATCTGGAGCAGATGTCATATGATTCCATAAATATTACAGACCGTCTTGTAACCCTTCTTAGTGATGCGAGGGAACATGCTGCCAAAATGACAATAGGTACAGAAGAAGAGAGGATAAAAGAATTTGACATTTTAATGGAAATTCTTAGCCGTATCCTTGACACTGCATTTATTGTAAATAATATATCACATGAACTTGAAAGGGAAACCTTATACCAGCGTGACTCCGTTGAAGCTATAAAACAGATTTTTGATTACTTCTATTCAGTGACTGATGGCATTGATTTATAAAAATATAAATTAATTATAATTTTAAAAGGGGCGGCAGGAATGCCACCCTTTTATATGTTTTTTACAATATTTATAAATGCCTTGGAGGTTTTTTCCCATAATACTGGTAGAAATATGTTTTAATCATTCCATTGTAAATTTTTCGGTTTTTATCAGCTTTTTTGCCAATATATTTTTCTGCCTGTTCATAAGCAGTAATAAGGTACATTGACCATTCGTCAAGATTTCTGTATATCTGCCCAAGTTCTTTATAAAGGGAAGGAATTTCATCTGGTGCATCAAGGCGCTTTCCATATGGAGGGTTTGTTATAATAAAACCATATTTTTTTCTATGGCTGAACTGTCCAAGTGCACGCCTCTGGAAATGTATAAGATGGTCTGCCCCTGCATTCCTTGCATTTTCCATTGCTGCCTTAATGGCATCATTGTTTATGTCATATCCTTGTATATCCATATCCAAATCATGTATTATTAAATCCTGTGCTTCATTTATAGCATTATACCACTCTTTTTTAGAGACAATATGCGTCCAGTCCTCAGCAATAAAAGAACGGTTCATGCCAGGTGCAATATTGGCGCCGATAAGCGCTGCTTCTATAGGGAAAGTGCCACTCCCACAAAACGGGTCTGCAAGTATGCGGTCTTTATTCCAGGGCGTAAGCATAATAAGCGCAGCAGCAAGTGTTTCTGTAATTGGCGCTTTAACAACCGCTTTGCGGTATCCACGTTTATGGAGTGATTCCCCTGATGTATCAAGCCCAATTGTAACTTCGTCTTTCATAATTGTAACACGTATAGGGAATGAAGCGCCATCTTCTTTAAACCAGCTTACATTATACCTGGATTTCAGGCGTTCAACTATGGCTTTTTTCATAATTGACTGTATATCTGACGGGCTGAAAAGCTTGCTTTTGACAGATGTTGCCTTTGTAACCCAGAACCTGCCATTTTCAGGTATAAAATTTTCCCAGGGAACTGCTTTAGTCTTTTCAAAGAGTTCATCAAATGTTTCTGCTTTAAAACTGCCTGTTTTTAAAAGCACACGCTCTGTTGTCCTCAGAAAAATATTTGCACGGCATATTGCGCCTGAATCCCCTTCAAAAGTTACTTTACCATCTTCGACATGGGTAATAGTATACCCAAGTTTTGTAATTTCCCTTTTTAAAACTGCTTCCAGCCCAAAATGGCATGGGGCAATAAATTCATATTTATCCATAACCAGCCTCCATTAAAGTATTTTATTACAATTTATATACATATCTGCTACCAGATAATTATTATACATTATTAACTGCAATAAATATAGTGTAAAAATGCAAAAATCCAAGATAAACGCACAGATAGGTTACTATTCACAGCTACGCTGTTCATAGTAACTAGCAGTGCTTTCAGCACTGAT
>CAJTXH010000049.1 GCA_910580005.1 uncultured Lachnospiraceae bacterium
AGGAACTGCTGACTCAAAAGTTGCTTTTAATGTTGAAGCGCTTGTAGCTTCAAGGGATGTGATAGCTCCCACTGTATCAGCAGGTGTTGCTGTCGGCTCTGTTGTCGGCTCTGCTGTTGGCTCTGTTGTTGGAGCTGCTGTTGGCTCTGTTGTTGGTGCTGCTGTTGGTTTTACTGTTGGTTTTACTGTTGGCTTTGGTTTAGCCTTTACTGTAATCTTACATTTATATTTCTTTTTCTTGTAAGTTGCTGTAATTGTTGCTGTTCCTTTTTTCTTAGCTGTTACCTTACCAGTCTTCTTAGCAACTGTAGCAATCTTCTTATTGCTAGAAATAAATGTTGCTTTTAACGTCTTGCTGCCCTGTTTTAATTTAAGGGTTATTGACTTACCAACTGTAAGTGTTGCTTTTGTTTTATTAAGTTTCACTTTCTTAGTTGCTGCTGCAGCGCTTGTAGGTATATTTACACTTGTCATTGTGACAGCTAACGATAATACCGCTGCTGCAACTTTAGTTGCATTTCTTCTCATTTAATATGCCTCCTTATATTTTTATTCTACAATCATACATCAGATGTTGTATTTTGTCAATCCTGAATTTTTACATTTTTCACACTTTTTTTGTATCCTGTATTCTGCCATCCAGTCCCCTGCCGGCAAAAAAGATGAGCAAAACTACTTTACGCAGCCTCACTCATCCTTTCCTAAAAATACAAAAAACCAATTGAGAAAAAATGTAAATACTAACAAAAGTGTATCCTTGATACAGGATAATCTCCCATCTATTGTATTCAAGAATAATACCACACCTTTAGTATTTAGTCAACCATTTTTTTCCAACATCCTCTTTATAAAATTTGTTCTGGATGTTTGAAAAGTGGTTTGGATGAGCTACAAGTATTTTATATAATTTTTATTTGTCATTTCAATGTCACAAAATTTCAATTTTCATGTCATATTCGTACAAATTTCATGTCACAAATATTTGATTTTCATGTCAAACTTGCCTAAACCGCATAAAACAAGGGCAAAACCGGCGGTTTAAGCATGTTTTTTACAGATTAACATGTGCATTTTTTATAATGTATGACTGGCTAGTCTTTTTTAACCTTACCCCGGTGGAGATAGATATAAGAAAAAATAATATTAAGAAGAACAGAAAAAGCCTGCAGGCTGATGCCAGCCTGCAGGCTTTTAAATAATATAAATACAGACAGCACTACCAGATGGCAGCAATACCTTATCTGCATGCCCTAGTTTTTAAAGCTGTGGACTGGTGCCGGAATCCTGCCTCCCCTGTTAATGAAACTGCTACAGTCGAACTGGTTTACTGGCATTACTGGCGCATGGCCTAAAAGCCCGCCAAATTCTACTGTTTCGCCAGTCCCTTTTCCAATTACAGGAATAAGGCGTGCTGCTGTTGTTTTCTGGTTTATCATGCCTATTGCCATTTCATCTGCTATAATGCCTGAAATCGTTGAAGGTTTTGTATCTCCTGGTATTGCTATCATATCAAGCCCTACAGAACATACACATGTCATTGCCTCAAGCTTTTCAATGGTAAGTGCGCCATCTTCTACAGCATTTATCATTCCCTGGTCTTCACTTACAGGTATAAATGCACCACTCAGCCCCCCTACATATGAAGATGCCATTATGCCGCCTTTTTTAACCTGGTCATTTAAAAGCGCAAGGGCAGCCGTTGTCCCTGGTGCGCCTGCACGCTGTAACCCCATTTCCTCAAATATATCTGCTATGCTGTCACCTACTGCAGGAGTCGGTGCAAGGGAAAGGTCTATAATCCCGAATGGCACATCCAGGCGTTTTGAAGCTTCCCTTGCAACTAACTGCCCTACCCTTGTGATTTTAAATGCTGTTTTCTTAACTTTTTCACAAAGAGTCCCAAAGTCTGCACCACGTACTGACTCTAAGGCTTTACGCATTACGCCTGGCCCGCTTACACCAACATTTATAATTTCGTCTGCTTCTGTAACACCATGGAATGCACCTGCCATAAACGGGTTGTCATCTGGCGCATTGCAAAAAACAACAAGCTTTGCGCATCCAATGCTGTCCTTGTCTGCGGTTTCTACTGCTGTATCATGCACTATCTCCCCCATAAGCTTTACAGCGTCCATATTAAGCCCTGTTTTTGTAGAGCCAAGGTTTACCGAGCTGCATACAAAATCCGTTGATGCAAGTGCTTTTGGAATTGAACGTATCATAAGCTCATCGCTCTCTGTCATGCCTTTTGAAACAAGTGCGCTGTACCCGCCTATAAAATTAACCCCTGTAGCTTTTGCCGCCTTGTCAAGCGTCTGTGCAATTGTAACAAAGTCTTCTGGCGTTTTACATGCTGGTGCACCCACAATAGCGGCCGGGGTAACAGAAATACGCTTATTTACAACAGGTATGCCAAATTCCTTTTCTATGGCTTTGCCTGCTGGCACAAGGTCTTTTGCAACAGTTGTAATGCGGTTATATATTTTCTCATTAAGGCTTTCAAGATTACTGTCAATGCAGTTTAAAAGGCTTATGCCCAGCGTTATAGTACGGACATCAAGGTTTTCCTTTTCAATCATGTCATTAGTTTCAAGAACTTCATATATATTAATCATATAAAACAACCATGCCTTTCCACAATAATTCCTTTTACAAATGGTGCATAATATCAAATATATCTTCAAGCTGTGCTTTTATTATGCAGTTCATCTCCCCGCCAATCTGTTCAAGTTCATGGCTTAATGTTTCAAAGTCCTTAGAGCATAATGCCACATCAACTATCATCATCATATTAAAAAAACCATCAACTATTGTCTGGGAAATATCAAGTATATTTACGCTGTTATTTGCCAGATATGTGCACACCTTCGCAATAATGCCTACGCTGTCTTTTCCCACCACTGTTATTACTGTTTTTTTCATTATAATTAATCCCCCGTTCTGCCGCTTTGTGGCTGGCTTTATAAATTTTAATCTAAATTTACCAGTGCAGAAGGTACATCTCTTTTTGCAACTGACATCTGGAAAGGCAGTTCATTTATCCCCAGTTCTTCCCAAATCTGGCATTTCACCGCCTGGTATGCCAGTTCAGGATAATTGTTCTCTTTAGAAAGATGTGCAAGGAATACGTATTTAAGCCTTTTGCCAAGCAGCCTGCATAAAAGCCTGCCAGAATCTTCGTTAGAAAGATGCCCTTTCCTGCCAAGTATCCTGCATTTGAGGTTATATGGATACTTGCCTGCTTCAAGCATACTTACATCATGGTTTGCTTCAAGCATTAAAATATCACTTCCTGCAAGATGGCTGGCAATATAATCATCATATATGCCGAGGTCTGTAGCAATCCCTGCCTTATGCCCGCTTGCATTTACAGTATAGCACACCGGGTCAGCAGCATCATGTGATATTGAAAATGGCATTATATCCATATCTTTAAGCCTGATACGTTCATCAGGATGTACTTCATATAAATGTTGCATTGATATTATGCCCTTTTTGTCTTTGCTCCTGATAAAATCAAGTGTAGCGCCTGTCGCATATACAGGTGTACCAAACATTTTTACCATCATACTGGTTCCTTGTATATGGTCAGAATGTTCATGCGTAATAAATATGCCATCAAGTTCCTGCGGCATTACGCCTATTGACAAAAGCCCCTCTGCAATCCTTTTACGGCTTATGCCTGCATCAATAAGTATATTTGTATTTTTATCCCCTATGTATATACAGTTTCCACTACTTCCGCTTGCAATACTGCAGACTCTCATAATATATCATTACCTTTCTACCCATTCAATCCTGATAACATCGCCACTTTTTACAGGCATTGTAAAATCACAAGCCATTCCATTAACAGATGTTTCAAGATGGTCACCATGTGCTACCGAGGTATCAACAGGGTAAAAATCAAGGACATCAACCAGTATATATTTCTGCTTGCCTTTAAGTGCAACAGGGATTCCGTTTACAACTATATCTATATTTTCTGTTAAATCCTCTCCTGCATTATTCCCATATTCTTCCGGCAGTTCTTCCTGTTCTTCCATTACTTCTTCTTTTGTTACTTCTTCTTTTGTTACTTCTTCTTCTGTCACTTCTTCTTCTTTTACTTCTTCTGTTAATTCTTCTTTAGTATATAGTAAATCATTTGTGGCAGGAAACTGCCCGTCACCATATTTTTCCATAAGCTCTGTATAGTTTGGCTCTTCTTTCATAATTTCACATATAATTGAAAAGTTGTCATATACTTTTGCATCCATAGGCGCAATTACATTATTTACATAGATTTTGCCCCTGTAAATAATATCCATAAATTCAAGCACCTGTTCAAGTGTGTAATAGCCAAGTATCTCTATACGGTCTAAATCCTGGACTTCATAAAAGCCTGATACAAGTTCACCATTTACTGTTACAAAGCGTGGACATGTTATTTCTTTTCCGTTAAATATTATATTCATATTGGAACTGTATTCTGGCAGGCTGCTTATTTCAAGCACTGCATCAGCACCACGTGTAGATGGTATAATGTCAATTTTGGAATTTTGTTCAAGAGTGGCACTCATGCCAGTCTGGCGTCCGTTCAGCCTGACTATTGCCGCCTCACCTTCCGAGCCACGCAGCATACGTTTTTCACCATTAACAAAATATATAAGGGTTTTGCCACGCTTAGGGAATAAATCAACATTTGGAAAGCCCATCTGTATAGCGGCATCCATAATTGTAAGCTTGCTATTGTCATAAAGCTTAATACGTTCACCATTTACTGTTACAAATATAAAATTATTACGCTGTTCATAATAGTTAAGGCATATTCCTACAGGCGTTACTAACAGTGAGTCAACTTTAATGCCATCCTGCATAAATTCCACGTTGCCAAGCACCTCTGAACCACGCAGTGCAACTCTTTCTTTCTGAAGTCCCAGGTATTCTGCAAGACCTTCTGTAAAGCCTTTAATCTTACCGCCGCCCCCAACAACAAATACAGCACTAGTAGATTTTCCACCGTTAAGTTCCATGATTTTATCCGCAATACTTTTTGCCGTGCTTCTAACAGTTTCTTCCACGACACCAGTTATCTCTTCAGAAGAAACCCTCTGTGGAAGCCCCATAATATCGTAAAATTCAACCTCTGTATTTATTGTACTTGCACATTTCAATTTATCTGCTTCATTAAAATCTGTAAGGTAATGCTTGGCAATGCATTCTGTAAATTCATCACCTGCAGATGGAATCATGCCATATGCTATAATGCTTCCATCTTTGGTTATAGATATATCAGAAGTCCCTGCACCTACGTCAACAAGTGCAATATTAAGCAGCCTGAACTTCTCAGGTATTGCAATATTTATAGCTGCAATAGGTTCAAGTGTCAGGTTGGCAACATAAAGCCCTGCACGTTCTACCGCGGCATACAGCCCGTCAACTACTTCATTTGGCAGAAATGTTGCAATAAGTTCTGCTTTTATTGACATTGCCTTATGGCCTTCAAGGTTTGAAATAATATAATCATTCTGGTAATAATGCTTAACTGAATAGCCTACACAATAAAACCTTATATCATCAGTTTTCTTCTCATCACGCAGTATACTGTATGCATTTTCAACTCCAAGCATATCAAGCGTATATATATGCTCACTTGTAATTACTGTGTCAGACTGGAAAACCATCTGCGATTCTGCTTCAACAGTTTTAAGCACACGTCCTGCGGCGGCAATGCACACATCTTTAAACCTTCTGCCGGTCATGTCTTCAAGTTTTTTATGAACTTCTTCTATTGTTAAAGCAACCTTGCCAATATCATGTATCTGCCCATCAAGCATTGCCCTTGTCTGATGTTCTTTAGATGCCTGCGCAACTACCACAAATCCATTTGTACTACTTTTAAAACCAACAGTGCCAACTATGCTCCTAGTGCCAATATCCAGCCCGAATACTAGCTGTTCTGGAATGCCTTCCATATTTACTTTTACTGCCTGCCTGGAATTATCTGCCATCAGAACCTCCATCTATATTAATACATTTGTTACCATATTTTATACATTTTCAATCTGCCAGTCTATTGGCCTGATTCCGTTTTCTTTAAGAAAATTATTGGTCTTGCTGAAATGCCTGCATCCAAAGAACCCCCTGAATGCAGATAGTGGGCTTGGGTGTGGTGCTTTTAATATAAGATGCTTAGGATTAGTAAGCATTGGGATTTTGCTTTGTGCCGGCTTGCCCCAGAGCAGATAGACAATTGGTCTGTCTTGTGCATTTACAGCTTGTATTACAGCATCTGTAAATTTCTCCCATCCCTTGCCCTGGTGTGAGTTAGCCTGGTGTGCCCTTACCGTAAGAACCGTATTTAACATAAGCACACCCTGGTCTGCCCATTTTTTGAGATAGCCGTTATTAGGTATGTCACACCCTATATCTTCATGTATCTCTTTATAAATATTCTGCAATGATGGTGGTATATCCGTCTGGTCTGGCAATACAGAGAAACAGAGCCCATGTGCCTGGTGTGCATTATGGTATGGGTCCTGTCCTAAAATTAATACCTTTACAGATGAAAGCGGCGTAAAATGGAATGCATTAAATATATCATCTGCTGGTGGATATACAACTGTTTTACTGTATTCATCTTTTACAAACTCAAAAAGTTCTTTATAATAAGGTTTTGAAAATTCTGGCTGTATTGCATCAAGCCAGTCATTCTGTATCATTGACATAAAATCTTCCTCCTTTGCTAATGTTGCTCCACTTATTCTGCGTTTGTGTAAAAACGGACGGTTTCTGTGCCAGAGCCAGAATATTCCGTACAGGGACACAGAAACCCTGCGTCCCCTGCACTGGAAATTACTTCCTTACACTTATTCCCTCTTTATCCAGGTACTCTTTTACTTCGCTGATTTCCAGTTCCTTATAATGGAAAAGTGATGCTGCAAGGACTGCATCAGCTTTCCCTTCTGTAAATGCTTCTTTAAAGTGTTCAAGCTTGCCTGCCCCACCTGATGCTATTACAGGAATAGAAACATTATCTGACACGGTCCTTGTAAGTTCTATATCATAACCATTTTTAGTCCCGTCACAGTCCATGCTTGTAAGAAGTATCTCACCTGCACCAAGCCTGTCTGCTTTCATTGCCCATTCTATGGCATCAATGCCCATATCCACCCTGCCACCGTTTTTATATATATTCCAGCCGCTGCCGTCCCTGCGCCTTTTAGCATCTATTGCAACTACAACACACTGGCTGCCAAACTTTTCTGCTGCCTCTGATATAAGCACTGGATTTTGTATTGCAGCGGAATTAACTGCAACCTTGTCTGCCCCTTCCCTTAATATAAGCTTAAAGTCATCTACAGTCCTTATGCCACCGCCAACTGTAAATGGTATAAATACTGTTTCTGCCACGCGGCGTACCATATCAGCTTTAGTCGCCCTTGCATCCGATGAAGCTGTAATATCAAGAAACACGAGTTCGTCCGCCCCTGCCGTTCCATAAGCAGCACCAACTGTAACAGGGTCACCTGCATCTTTTAAATCTACAAAATTTACACCCTTTACCACACGCCCATTATTAACATCAAGGCATGGTATAATTCTTTTTGTAAACATATTTTCCCTCATTTCTGCGCCGCTTTTTGCGCATAATCCAAGTTACTCTTCCCTTTATCCAATTTATAAATTACAGAAATTTTCTAATATTTTAAGCCCTGTATCCCCACTTTTCTCTGGATGGAACTGGCATGCAAATATATTACTATGCTCCACAGCAGCATGGATATGTGTAGTATATTCTGTAGTAGCAGCTACATCTTCTTCAAAATCTGCTTTAAGGTAATATGAATGCACAAAGTATACATATGGATTGTCTGGCATATCTTTAAACAAACGGCTTCCCTCTTTTATTGATATTGAGTTCCAGCCCATATGTGGTATTTTATAGCCTTCCTTTGGAGGAATTGCATGGATTTTGCCTTTTAATATGCCCAGCCCTTCTACACCTGGCATTTCATCACTTGCTTCAAACATAAGCTGCAGGCCAAGGCATATCCCTAAAAATGGCTTATTGCCAGATGCTGTTTTCTTAAGGACTTCTGCAAGCCCATACTTTTCAAGCTTTTTCATTGCATCGCCAAATGCACCGACACCTGGCAGTATAACCTTGTCTGCACTGTAAATTTCATCTGGCACTCTTGTAGTTATGCATTCCTCACCTAAATGTACAAGTGCTTTTTCTACACTTTTTAGGTTTCCTGCATCATAATCAACTATTGCTATCATATATTCCTCCAATCCATTTCCAACAAACAGCAGGACATAGCAGAAAAGCCCGCCGGTTAATTAACGGCGGGCTGTAATCTTACTAAAAACAAACTTAATAATGTTATATTTTCTTCTTTGCAATGCCCACTACTTTTCTTGTATATGCCTCAGCATCAAGGCTCAGTATGTTATAGGCTTCCTGCTCTGACAGGCTGAATTCTTCTTTAAGTATGCCTAGTATCCTGTTCTTGCATACTTTCATGTCACCTTCAATCTCCAAATCCAGTGCCATATCTATATTTTCATCATATTTTTGTAATCCACGTAACAGTGCATCCAATGCATCAGGGTAATATTTCATTGCAGCATAACTTCCATATGAATCGATAGACTGCTGTACTTTCATTACAGTAATTATTTTATCATACAGTTCAGGGTCTTTGTCTTCCATCTTAGTCCCCCTGGCTTCATTGTATGCATCAGTGTATTTTTGTAATGTGAAATACCTTTCTGCTTCTGACTTGCTGGCATTGTACCCAAATATATTTGTCCCAAGAATTACGCCTGCAAGAATTAAAACAGACCCTGCAACTACAATTATAACTCCTGCTTTATTAAGCTTGCCAACAACTTCCTGTTCCTCAGCCTCTTTTTCTGCTTCCTTTTTAGCCTGCTTTTCTGCCTTTTTGGCAGCCTTCTGCTCTTCTTTTTCTGCTTTTTTAGCAGCCTTGGCGGCTTTTTTGGCTTCTTTTGCTTCAGCTGCAGCCGCCTTTTTAGCTTCTTTTTCTTCTTTTGCCTTTGCTTCTTCTTCCACTTTTAAGGCAGCCTGCTCTTCTTCTTCCTCTTTTGCCTTGCGCTCTGCCTCAGCAATTTCATCTGTTATAACATTACCAAATATACGCTTAAAGAAACCAGGTTTCTTTTCTTCTTCCCCTGCTCCCTCCTCCTGCTGTGCTTTTGGTACTGTTTCCCCTGGCACGGTGCCCGCTACAGTGGCACTGCCATTTATTCCAAGGCTGTCTAACATGCCATCAAGCCCGTCACCAGCTTCTTCTGCACTGGCACTGCCTGCTGGTGCTTCTTCCGCATCAAGTGAACCATTTATATCAAGGCTGTCTAGCAGACCATCAAGCATAGAATCAATTTCACCGCCATCATCTGTACCTGCAGGTTCTTCTGCCGGCAGTTCTTCTTCCAGCAAAGTACCAGCTTCTGGAACAGCCCCTTCCTCTCCTTCACTATCTGCATCTATGCTTAAAGGTTCTTCTTCCAGCATAGCAGTTTCCTCTGGCATGGTTTCTTCTTCAATGCCTGGTATATCCATATCCTGGCTGTCCGGTTCTTCCAGGCTTTCCGTAATATCTTCACCACCCGTATTATCCGTAACAGCACCACTTTCATCCAGCCCTGGTATTATATCTGGAATCTCCTCTTCAATTACTGGTTCTTCCAGTTCTTCTGGTTCTCCAGTCCCGGGCTCTTCAATTACTGGCTCTTCCAGTTCTTCTGGTTCTCCAGTTTCTGGCAGCAATGCTTCCTCCTCTGGAATATCTGCTATTTCCTCTTCTTCCATAACAGGAAGCGGGATATCTATATTAACATCTAAATCATCTGCACTTTCCAGTGGTCCGTTGTCAATATCCTGCAAGTCTGACAAACTTCCTAAATCACTGATATCACCAAGACTGCTTAAATCACCAAGGCCTTCAAGGTTCTGTAAATCATCAAGTTCTACAAAATCTTCCAAGCCTCCAAACCCGTCACCGCTGCCAGAACCATCATTTTCTATCTGGTCTAAATCTTTTTCCTCACTCAATTCCCATTCAATCTCCCTTATAAATTAATACCCACATGCCTGAAATTAAATATAATGTAATGTTTTATTCCCCTGTTGTATTGCCTATAAGTTTATCAATAGCACTAACCAGCTGGCCAATTTCAGGTTTGGACAACTGTGCATCTGCGCCAAGCTGTTCACCTTTGCGCCTCATCTCTGCATTAACAAGTGACGAGAAAATTATCAGCGGAATATGTTTAAGACTTTCATGTTCTTTAACAAGCTTTGTAAGCCTGTGGCCATCCATCTGAGGCATCTCTATATCAGTAATAATGCATGAAACTTTATCATCAATATCACCTTCTGCCAGGTATTCCTGCAGCTTATCCCAGCATTCCTGCCCGTTATCAGTTGTTATAAGGTTAGTATATCCTGCCTGTTCAAGGCAATTAACAATCATCTTGCTAAGAAGCGCTGAATCTTCTGCAATAAGTATAGGGCTTTCATTGCGGCTTCTGTTCCTCATATGTTCAACATCTGAAACTTTAAGCCCTGTTTCTGGGTTAATTTCAGATACTATTTTCTCAAAATCAAGGATAATAATAAGTTTTTTATCTATACGGATAATGCCTGTTGCCATACCCTCACCAGCAGTATTAATTGTTGAATCAGGTTTAACAATATCAGACCATGATACCCTGTGTATGCCAAGTACTGCATTTACATGGAACGCTGTATTAAGCTGGTTAAAATTAGTAACTATGTACATATCATTTGATACTTTATCAGGCTTCTCAAGATGCATGACTTCTGCAAGGTCAATTATGGAAATAATCTCATCCCTTGGCATAAATATCCCTTCAATCCTTGGGTCTGCATTCGGAATAGGTGTAGGGGTCTGGTAGGAAATAATCTCACGTATCTTTGCAACATTAATCCCATAATAGTTATTGCCTACTTTAAATTCCAGAATTTCCAGCTCATTAGTTCCACTCTCTAATAAAATTCCTGTTTCCATATGTCCGTACCTCCAATATTTTACCACATAACAGTGGCAATAATCCTGCCGCACTGCGGCATATATAGATATATATATTTTCCAGAAAAATCATCCATGCCGCTTCCAGCGGCATAAATAGCAATGAAATATCCTTTTAAGAAATAATGTTTTCTTATTACTTCTTAATATTAAAAGCTGTTTCTTTGTTTCCTTTTACAGCCTTTACTACAACATCTTTAATTTTAACAGATGAATCTGCCTGGAATATAAGCACTCCCTTTTTACTTCCACCCGCTGCTATCTTTTCATTAAAGCTTAAAAGGTCGCCCTCTGCAATTGTAAGCATTGCATTCCCATAGCTCTTTCCGTCTATAGTGATGGAATAATTTATGTTTTTCTTTACAAATGCTGCTTTCTGTGCCTTATTGGAATTATTTTTTACCAAAAATGAAACAACTATAAGTTTCTTTCCGTTATCTGCTGAAATAGATGAGAAATCTGTGCTTATATGTTTCTTTGTCCCAACTGACAAAGGCTTAATGTTTATTCCTGGAATATTATACAACTCACCAGGGCTTACACTTTTTGCGGAAGATGTACCTCTGCCGCCTGTCCCTCCACTGTTTCCCTGGCTTCCTGTGCCTGGCCTTCCTTGTGCCCCGCTGCTGCCTGGTTTTTCATCCTGCCCTGGTTTAGCTGATGGTACTGGGTCTGGCTTTGGTGTAGGCTTTGGCGTAGGGTTTAGCACTGATTTATCATAATTAAATGAATGCCCATACCGTTCAGAATTGTTTAAAACTGCGCCTGCAATATACTGGCTTATAATCTGGTTATCCTCATCAGATAAATCAGGAACACCTGAACAGCCTGTTAAGGCTATAGATATTATAAGTGCAGCAGCAAACATCCTCTTTTTCATCCCTTTATCCCCCTAAAAATTATTAGAAATAATCTGTTGCTATTAAGCCTTACGGCTTCATAATAACGCTGGACTGCTACCTATATAGTACCATATTCACATCTGGTGCGTCAATATCTACTTCATGTCCAGTTCAAACCAGAATTCAACCCCATTTTCATGGTTTTTAACACCACACTGCCTGCCCATAGAATTCATTATAGCTTTTACTATTGACAGACCTATGCCGCTTCCTCCATATTCCCTTGTACGTGCTTTGTCAACTTTATAAAATTTTATCCATATTTTGTCAAGTTCTTCTTCTGGTATGCAGCTTCCTGTATTAAATACACTTATTCTTACAACATCTTCCCTTTTTTCAATATTGACATCTATTTTCATTTCACCAGCTACATGGTTTACTGCATTGCTTATATAATTAGTAACTACTTCTTCAACCATATATTCATCTGCCCATACATACACAGCTCCATAATCTTGCATATTGATAACTGCACCTTTCTGTTCTGCAAGAAGTGCTGCTGAATTTATAACCTGCCTCACTACCTCTGTTATATCAAAATGCTCATATGATAACTGGTTCTTTCCAAACTCTATCTGGTTAAGTGTAAGAAGCTTTTTAACCATTTTATTCATTTTGCCTGCTTCATCAATAATAACCTCACAATAAAATTCACGGCTTGCACTGTCATCATTAATATTGTCATAAAGCCCCTCTGCATACCCCTGTATCAGTGCAATAGGGGTTTTCAGTTCATGTGACACATTAGAAAGAAATTCCTTGCGCATCTCATCAATCTGGTTTTTTTTCTCAATATCTTTCTGAAGTTCATTATTAGCAGACTTTAGTTCAGAAATAGTTTTTTCAAGTGTTTCGGATAATGTATTTATACTGCTTCCAAGCACTCCTATTTCATCATGCGTTGTAACAGGATACCTCACCTCAAAATCCAGTTCTGACATGCGCTTTGCTATCTCTGTAAGCTTAAGTACAGGCCTTGTAAAACTACTGCTTACAACAACCATGACTATTGCCCCGAATACTGTCACACTTAAACCAACATAAAATATAAAACTGTTAAATATATTTATATTTTCTTTCATGCTCTGGAAATTTGTGTTTACATATACAAAAGAGCCTGAATCAAGCCGCCCGAATAATTCAAGATAATAAGAACCTATGCGGTTATCTAAAACTTTGCATACAGTATAATTGCCATTATCTTTAATTAATTCTTTTCCTTTTGCGCTCTTATAATAACTCTGGGTATCTTCCATCCCAGAAATATAATCTATTGTTTTATCCCTTACACGTTCTTTCTGGAAATCAGTTATCTTATCAGATGCCGGGTAAACATAAGTGTAAAATATACTTCCAAAAAATTCAGACAGCCTGAATACATATACATTAGCAGCATTATTGGCAGATAAGATTTCAAGCAGCAGCATGCTCTCATCAGAAAGCATATCTGAACCATTATTATAATCCTGGTCATTATTTACTATTTCATTTGTCTCCGTAAAATACCCTTCTAACATAGAAACCTTAGTATACTGGTAATATGCAGGCAGGAACAGCTCATTCATAGACCATATCAGGAATATTGTCATGCCCAGCAAAGCTATCATTATTAATATAAGTTTTGTCTTAATTGATTTTAACCTGAAATTATTTTTTAACATATTTTATATTTTTGCCCTGATTCCTTCACTCTTTGTAACAGCACCTTACACTTTTATTTATTCCTTTAAAAACAAAGCAGGGAATGCCCAGCCCTGTTACATGTTTTCTTGCTTGTTTAATAATATTACCACAATAAATAAAATAAGTCCAATTCCATCATTCATCAACATCCCCTCTTTATTGGTACATACAATATAGCATAAATAAGAAGAAAAGCCAATACAGACAATAATGCAGCACAGACAAACGCAAAAACATATAAAGTCCCTATGCCCCAAAAGAAACTTATGTTTCTCCTGTGACACAGGGACTTAAATTTTTGCTAGTTATTTATAATATTTTGTATTTAATGATGTTATGTCTACTACTGATAAATTCCCATTATCTGGATTTTCAAGGCTTGTTAAAAGCGCCGCCGCTGTATCAAGCGATGTCAGGCATGTTACACCTGTTTCTATAGCTGTACGGCGTATTATAAATCCATCTTTTAACTTATCATCATAGGTAGGCGTATCAACTACAAGGTCAATCTGGTGCTCCAGCAGCAAGTCCATAAGTGTAGGTGCTTCTTCATTTATACGGTTAACTGGTATTGCAAGCACCCCGTTTTCATTTAAAACCCTTGCTGTGCTTCTTGTTGCAAATATTTCATAGCCAAGCTTTTTAAAACGCCTTGCAATATCTACTGCCTCAAGTTTGTCTGCATCTTTTACAGTAAGTATCATTTTTTTGTATTTTGGCAGGTCTATTCCTGAACCAAGGAATGCTTTATATAATGCTTCATTAAACTTGTCTGATATGCCAAGGCATTCACCTGTGGATTTCATTTCAGGTCCAAGGCTTATTTCTGCTCCACGCAGTTTCTCAAATGAAAATACTGGCATTTTAATAGCAAGGTAATCTGACTTCGGCGCAAGCCCTGTGCCATATCCCAGTTCTTTAATTTTAGCCCCTAATATTACACGTGATGCAAGGTCTACTACTGGAATCCCTGTAACCTTGCTTATATATGGCACTGTACGGCTTGAACGTGGATTTACTTCTATCACATATACATCATCATTATAAACAATAAATTGTATATTTATAAGCCCTATTACATTAAGTGAACGTGCAAGCTTTCCTGTATAGTCAACTATTACTTTTTGTATTTTTTCTGATAATGACTGTGCTGGATAAATAGAGATACTGTCACCTGAATGTACACCTGCACGTTCCACATGCTCCATTATTCCAGGAATAAGTATATCTTCACCATCACATATTGCATCAACTTCCACTTCCTTGCCCATAAGGTACTTGTCTACAAGTATTGGGTGTTCCTGGTGGTAACGGTTAATTATTGCCATATATTCTTCAATATCATTATCTGAAACTGCTATCTTCATGCCCTGTCCGCCAAGCACATATGAAGGCCTTACAAGTACGGGATATCCCAGTTCATTGGCGGCTTTTAATGCCTCTTCTGTTGTAAATACTGTATGCCCCTTTGGTCTTGGGATGCAGCATTTCTCCAGTATTTCATCGAAAAGCTCCCTGTCCTCTGCGGCATCGACATTTTCAGCACTTGTACCAAGAATTTTTACGCCCATTTTCATAAGTGCCTCTGTAAGTTTAATTGCTGTCTGCCCGCCAAACTGTACTACTGCCCCGTCTGGGTTTTCAAGGCGTACAATATTCTCAACATCTTCTGGCGTAAGCGGCTCAAAGTAAAGCTTGTCAGCTATATCAAAGTCTGTACTTACAGTTTCAGGGTTATTATTAACTATAATTGTTTCATACCCTTCATTCCTAAGCGCCCATACACTGTGTACTGAACAGTAGTCAAATTCAATACCCTGCCCGATACGTATAGGGCCTGAACCAAGCACCATTATTTTCTTTCTGCCAGATGTGCCGCCTACTTCATTAACCCCGTCAAAGCAGCTATAATAATATGGAGTTTCTGATGCAAATTCCGCAGCACATGTATCAACCGTTTTAAATGCTGCTGTTATACCCCATTTATAGCGCAGTTCCTTAATTTCATTCTCTGTCCTGCCTGTCCACCCTGCAATTACACAGTCAGGAAATTCAAGGCGTTTTGCTTCATATAAAAGCTCTTTGTCCAGTTCTTTTGCAGACTTAAGGCTGTCCTCCATACTGGCAAGTATTGCAATCTTGTCAATAAACCACTTATCAATCATTGTTATTTCATGGATTTTCTGGTATGGTATGCCACGCCTTATAGCCTCTGCTACAACAAAAATGCGGCGGTCATCAACAACATGGAGCATTTCTTCTATTTCTGCTGTAGTATTGCTTTTATAAGCACTTCCTTCCAGGCTGTCCACATGTTGTTCAAGTGAACGCAGCGCCTTCATAAGCGCACCTTCAAAATTTGTGCATATACTCATAACCTCGCCTGTCGCTTTCATCTGTGTAGTAAGCGTCCTTTTAGCCTTTATAAATTTATCAAACGGAAGGCGTGGTATCTTTACAACAACATAGTCAAGTGCAGGCTCAAAACTTGCGTATGTCTTGCCTGTAACGGCATTTGGTATTTCATCAAGTGTATAGCCAAGGGCAATCTTTGCAGACACCTTTGCAATAGGATAACCTGTTGCCTTTGACGCAAGCGCAGAAGAACGGCTTACACGTGGGTTTACTTCTATTACAATATATTCAAATGATGTTGGGTTTAGTGCAAACTGCACATTGCACCCACCTGTAATTCCAAGTTCATCTATTATTTTAAGTGCAGAAGTGCGTAACATCTGGTATTCCTTATCAGAAAGCGTCTGTGAAGGCGCAACTACAATGCTGTCACCTGTATGGACTCCGACAGGGTCAAGGTTTTCCATATTGCAGACTGTAATGCATGTACCATTGCTGTCGCGCATTACTTCATATTCTATCTCTTTCCAGCCAGCAATGCAGCGTTCCACAAGAACCTGTCCGACACGTGAAAGCCTTAAACCATTTGTTAATATTTCTATAAGTTCTTCTTCATTATTGGCAATGCCGCCGCCTGAACCGCCAAGTGTATATGCTGGACGCAGTACAACCGGATATCCGGTCTGGTTTGCAAATGCAATCCCGTCCTCTATATTTTCTACAAGTTCTGAAGTTGCACATGGTTCGCCAATTCTTTCCATAAGGTCTTTAAACTCCTGGCGTCCCTCTGCGTTACGGATAGTTTCTGCTGTAGTTCCCAGAAGTTTTACATTATGGCTGTCAAGGAAACCTGATTCTGCAAGCTCCATGCCAAGGTTAAGCCCTGCCTGTCCGCCCATATTTGGGAGGAGGCTGTCCGGCTTCTCAATTTCAATAATATGCTGGAGTACGTCTGTTGTAAGCGGCTCAATGTAAACTTTATCTGCAATATCCTTGTCAGTCATAATGGTTGCAGGGTTGGAATTTACAAGTATAACTTCCATCCCCTCTTCTTTAAGGGAACGGCACGCCTGTGTACCTGCATAGTCAAACTCGGCAGCCTGTCCGATTACAATAGGCCCTGAACCAATTACTAATACCCTCTTAATCCCATCAATCTTTGGCATTATTCATTCCCTCCTGTCATCTTCATAAACTCATCAAAAAGCATTTCCGAATCTTTTGGGCCGGCATTTGCTTCTGGGTGGAACTGTACAGTTTTAACAGGTTTGCCTGTATAACAAATTCCCTCCGCTGTCCCGTCATTTACATTAACAAACCATGGTTTGGCAATATTTTCATCTATAGAAGCAATATCAACTACATATCCATGGTTCTGTGATGAAATATATACTTTGCCTGTTTCAAGGTTCTTTACAGGGTGGTTTGCGCCCCTGTGCCCATATTTCATCTTATATGTTTTTGCACCATGTGCAAGTGCCATAAGCTGGTGGCCAAGACATATTGCGAAAACAGGTATGCCTGAGTCTGCAAGTATCTTTACCTGCTCTATAATACTTGTACATTCCGCAGGGTCACCAGGGCCGTTTGTAATCATTATGCCATCAGGCTTTGCTGCTATTACATCTGCTGCATCAAAACTGCATGGATATACTGTTACATTACAGCCTCTGTTTAAAAGGCAGCGTATAATATTTTTCTTAGTACCAACGTCAATTACTGCAATATTCCTTTGTGCTTCTGTTTTAACAGAACCAATATCACCAGGTACATATTCCTGCTTGTTTTTACATGAAACCCTTTCCACTACACCTGTAACTTTATATTCCTTAAGCTTTAGAATAATTTCATCAATATTGTAGTTTTCATTTGTAGTAATCATCCCATTCATAGTGCCTTTTTCACGTAGTATCTTTACAAGGGCACGTGTATCTATTGAACAGATGCCAGGAATATTGTTTTTCTCCAGAAAATGCTGTATAGTATCTTCTGAACGGAAATTACTTGGCATACGGGAAATTTCCCGTACTATAAAGCCGTCCGGCCAGCCTTTAAGCGACTCCATATCCTCATAAGCAACACCATAGTTGCCTATAAGCGGATATGTCATTGTTACTGCCTGCCCAGCATAACTAGGGTCTGTAAGT
>CAJTXH010000050.1 GCA_910580005.1 uncultured Lachnospiraceae bacterium
CCCTGTGCCACATTTTTTTGTGGCATAAGGATTTTATGCGCCATTACGTGGGCTGACGTAGCGCAATGTCATTTAGTTAAGGGGATATATAAAACTCTCTTTGTTCTGATAAAAAATTGCATAAAATGCCTTTCTGGTGTAATTTATTTGCAGGAGGTGTTTATAATGGATTTTTCTATGTGTGTAAAAAATAAACTGCTGGAACTTATCAGCAATGCGGAAAAAAAACGGGAACATTTTGTAAAAAATCCTGGAAAGGATTTTTCAAGGGACAGGAAGCTTACTTTTTCAAAAACTCTGTTTTTAATAATTAGTATGGAAGCACAGACATTGAAAAAAGAGCTCTTTAAACTGTTCAATTTTAGTGCAGACACCCCGTCCGCATCTGCTTTCTGCCAGCAGAGGGCTAAAATAAAACTGTCTGTTTTCTATTACCTTATACGCAGCCTGGATATTTATTTCCAGAAAGAAACATACAAAGGGCATCCCCTTGCTGCATGTGATGGTACAGACCTGGCTCTGCCAATGGAACAGGGAAACACAGTTTATAACTGCCGCAGGAAGAAAAACCAAAAAGATTATTTCCAGATACATGCCAATGCTATGTATGGCCTTGTGAACCGCAGGTATCCTGACATAGTAACGGAACCAAAAAAAGAAAACAATGGGAGGAAGACTTTCATGACAATGCTGGGACATAGAAATTTCCAGGAAGGCACTATATTTGTCATGGACAGGGGGTATGAAGGGATGGCATTGCTGACGTAGCGGAAGCGTGCCATGGAATGGAATATTTAGCTGGGTACAACCCTGCGTCCGTCTGCAAACAAAGGACTGCTGGAAATTTTATGAAACGGACGTGGCTTCAAATACAGCCACTATTGACTTTTAACATATTAAGTGGTATAATAAATTTAATGAATTTTAGGAGGATTTTGCATGTTAATTGTGAATGTAATGGAGAAAATTGCAAAATAGAATATTGCATGGGTTCTGGTTTGCATAATGCGTGCTAGTATTTTTCTGTATTTTACAGATTTCTGCGTAGCCAGTCTGCCCATTTGCTGGTTATTTAATGTATAATTCCAGCATTTTCGCCTTACATTTGCTTAATATTGTGCTATATATCTTTTGGAATTTTTAAGCATGGATGTACTGTCCATGCTTTTTACATTATTAAACTATATTGGGCAGTTTTTGTCCCTGTATTCCAAATAGTTATTATTAAAGTCCGTGTATTATACGGCCGCAGTATCTTATGCTTTTAAGGTATTGCGGCTTTTTTTGGCTGTAGGGCATTAAATGCTGCCAGCAGGCTGTTTAAATATATTGAAGTGTAAGTATATTGTGATATGAAAGGAAGTTAAAATAAAATGAGTGAAAATATTATTAAAATAGAAGATTTAACAAAAAAATATAGACGTTTTAAGAAAAAAGAGGGAATAAAAGGAAGCATTGCAAGCTTATGGAAAAGAGAATATGAAGAAAAAACGGCAGTAAACCAGGTAAGTCTTTCTGTACGCCAGGGTGAGTTTATTGGACTGGTTGGACCAAATGGTGCAGGAAAAACTACTTTAATTAAGATGATGACAGGGATAATTGCACCATCATCTGGCAGAATTGATGTGCTAGGATATTATCCTAATGATTTAAAGAACAGTTTTAAAAAGAAATATGCAATTGTTATGGGGCAGAAAAGCCAGTTGTTTTTTGAATTGACAGTGAATGATACATTAAGGCTTTTTAAGGAAATTTATGAAATTCCAGAAGAAAAATTCCTAGAAAGCAGGGATTATTTTGTCCAGCTTTTTGGGGTGGCGGATATTATGGATGTGCAGGTAAGGACATTATCATTAGGTGAAAGAATGAAGATGGAACTTTTAACAGCCTTGCTCCACAATCCTGAAATATTATTTTTGGATGAACCAACTATAGGGCTTGATGCTGTTGCTGCAAAACAAATACGTAAATTTTTAAAAGAGATTAACAGGCAGCGTGGTACTACCATTATACTTACATCACACTATATGGAAGATATTAAAGCATTATGTGAAAGGACGGTTGTAATTAACCATGGTATGAAAATATTTGATGGCAGGACGTCAGAACTGTTTGAAAAGTACCAGAAAAACAAAAGGATTTCTGTAACATTCCATAATATTGAGGATAATATTAACCTTCAGACAGAGATTACCGGGGTTTCTAATGAAAACCCTTATAAAAAGGTTTACGAAGTGGCAAGGGAAAATTCAAAAGCATTACTGGCGGAAATTATGGAGTTTAACCCTGATGATATTATAATAGAAGAAGAGGAAATTGGCGTTATAGTAGAGCGTATATACCAGGAAGGGGGTATTTGTAATGCATAAATATTGGGAGATATCTAAAACTTATATGAAAACGCAGCTTGTATATAGGCTTGATATTATATTTAATATGCTTTTTACAGTAACAAAAATTTTGTTTGCATACCTGCTATGGGGAATGGTTTTTAAAAATAAAGATATGGCTGGCATGTTTACATTTCATAGTATGGTTTCATATTATATTATCAGTTCTTTTTTATCACAGCTTGAAATGTCTTCTGGTATAAGCAATGAAATATATTGGAGGATAAGGAATGGCACATTTTCAAAGTATATGGTAATACCCGCAGGCATAGAAAAATATTTCCTGGCAATGGAATTTGGGGTTGTATTATTTTATATTTTGTTTGATTTTATAGCAGCACTTATATGGGTATTTATATTCCAGATTGATTTTATATTTACAAATAATCTAGTGGTAATTGCATGTGCAGTTGTTATAACACTGCTTGGACTGCTATTTATGGTACAGTTAAATTACCTGCTTGGGATTATGGGGTTAAAGTACCAAGGAATACAAACATTTTTAATGGTTAAAGATAACCTTGTTATGCTGGTTACAGGGGGGATTGTTCCTCTTGCACTTTTTCCAGATGCAGTTGTGGATATTTTAAGCCTTATGCCATTTTATTATATTACCTATCTTCCAGCAATGCTCTTTACAGGATTTTGCCAGGATGAAGCAGTGAGCGGGATATTTATAATTTTATGCTGGTGCATTGTGCTGCAGGTTGTAATAAATATTTTCTGGAAGAAGAATGTTAAAAATTATGAGGGGGTGGGGATATAATGGAAAATTTAAAGAAAAACATACGTGTGCTTAAAGAAATGGCGTATTTGCGTTTTAATAAACTGACAGTATCCAGGCTGGATTTTTTCGCACCATTTTTTATAGACGGGTCATTGTTCCTGGTACAAATACTGGCATTTAAAGCTATATATTCAAATACTGGCAGGATTGGAAGCTGGGGTCAGGGAGAAATGGTTATTTACATTGGAACTTTTTCAATGCTTAATGCAATTAATATGGTAATTTATTTTTTTGGAATCAATGAAATTCCACAGAAAATAAGAAACGGTGAGCTTGATTTGTATTTGTCAAAACCAATAAGCCCACTGTTCAGGCTGACATTTGAAAACATCAGTCCAGGCTCACTGCCTTTGGTAGTATTAAGTGCCTGCATTATATTATATGGCATAAATATTTTAGATATAAGGCCAGGAATTATACAGGCTGGAGTATATGTATTCTGGATTTTGGTTATGGAGGTTCTTTATTATGATATTGCAGTAATTGTCCGTTCTGTACCATTGTATATTGTTTCAATGGCACGTATGGAACAGATTGAGGAGGCTGGGCTTGATTTATGTATGAAACTTCCAGGCATTGCCTTATATGGAATATATAAAGTGCTTTTTTATCTTATAATGCCGTATGGAATTATGGCAACATTTCCAGTGCAAAGCATTATAAATGAAATGGATTTATGGACAGGGATTTATGGGGTATTTATAGTAATAGCATTTTCTATAATTACAAGAATAATATGGAAACTTGGTTTAAGGCATTATAATAGTGCAAGTTCATAGAAAAGAGGATATAAGAAATGAATATAGAAAAACAAATAGAATTTGATAAAATAAAAGAAAAGTGGGCAGACCTGGCTGTTACAGGACAGGCAAAGGAAATAATTAATAATATGGCATTCTGTTTATCTGAAAGTGACTTAAGAAGACAGCTAAAAGATACAACAGACAGCAGGGATTTAATTGAAAAGCTTGGGACGCCTCCGCTGCCAGATGTAAAGGAGATTAAGGAAATTGTTGTAGCAGCAGTAAGAGGGGAATGTCTGCCTCCTTACCAGCTTGAACGTACAGAAAAAGTTCTTGTTGCAATAAAGCGTTTAAAGGATTACCTGGGGCGTGGGAAAATATATGGAAACCATCTTGCTTATTATGATGAAAATCTTGAGACATGTGACAGCCTGAGGGAAGAAATTTCAAACAAGATAAGAGGAGGGGCAGTAGATGATTATGCATCAAAAAACCTTTTGCAGCTCAGGAAACAGATTGCTAAAACAGAAGAACAGATGAAATTAAAAGCGACACAGATAATGCGTAAGGGTAAAGAATATATGTCAGACAGTTATTCTACATTACGCAATGGAAGGCTTTGTGTACCAGTTAAAAAAGAATGTAAACTTAAAGTGCCAGGAACGGTTATTGACAAATCAGCAACAGGCAATACATTTTTTATTGAGCCTTTAAGTATTGCAAAATATTATGAAGAGTTACAGCTTATCAGAGTTAATGAAGAGAATGAAGTATACCAGGTTTTATATACTTTAACTTCAATGGTAGCTGGTGCAGCAGATATTATAAATGCTAATATAGAAGTAATTGAAAAACTTGATTTTATTTTTTCTAAAGGGAAATTAAGTATAGATTTAGATGCTGCAGAGCCAGAGATTAATACAGAAAGAAGTATTGTATTAAAAGATGCCAGGCATCCCTTAATGGATAAAAGTATTAGTGTGCCATTACAGTTTGAAATGGGAGGAAGTACCAGAGGGATAATTATTACAGGTCCAAACACAGGTGGCAAAACTATAGCTATAAAGACGGTTATGCTTAACTGTATAATGGCACAATGTGGGCTTCATGTTACATGCAGAGAAGCCAGTATATGCATGAACAGTTCATATCTATGTGATATCGGGGATGGGCAGAACCTTGCAGAGAACCTGTCAACATTTTCAGCACATATTAAAAATATATTGCAGATTTTAGAGGAAACAGATGAAGAAGGCTTTATAATAATGGATGAACTGGGCTCTGGTACAGACCCTGTGGAGGGGATGGGAATAGCCATTGCTGTGCTGGAAGAACTTAAGAAAAAGGGATGCCTTTTTCTGGTGACAACACATTATCCAGAGGTAAAAGAGTATGCAGAAAGGACACAAGGGGTTATTAATGCAAAGATGGCTTTTGATAAAGAAACACTTTGCCCTGTTTATAAAATGGTGACAGGGGAAGCAGGCGAAAGCTGTGCATTTTATATAGCAGGGAAGCTTGGGATGCCTGGCAGTATGTTAAAAACAGCTATTTTCCATGCATATGGCAAGGATGCAGCCCGTGATTACAATATTATAGAAAAAGAGAATGTTATAAAACAGCAGAAGGGCAATAAAATTAAAAAGATAAAACCTAAGAAAGACCAGAATACACTTAGGAATAAATATAAAAGAGGTGACAGTGTTATGGTTTTTCCAGATAAAAAGACAGGGATTGTGTGTGAACCTGTAAATGATAAGGGGGTTTTAAGGGTACAGCTTCCAGGCAGAAAAATCTGGATTAACCATAAGAGGGTTAAATTACAGGTTGCAACAACAGAATTATATCCAGAAAATTATGATTTTTCAATTATTTTTGATACAATAGAGAACAGAAAAACAAGGCATGAAATGGAGCGAAAATATACAGAAAAAACAATAGAGTATAATAGTTAATGCTTTTTATATTGAGAAATGAAAATAACCTGTATAAACATTTACTATTAATAAAAAAACTGGGGATAAATTAAAATTGTACTTGATTTTTGACAGGTTTTCTGTAGAATTATTTGTAAATAGTGGAAGCCAGGTATTTATTTCTGCTTTTTATACGCCAATAGAAACTGGTGGCATTGAATTTGAATATGGTGGTACAGCAATTGTGGATATAGGGAAATATAGTATAGACCTGGATTAAATAAAGGATGGTGTTTGGTTTGAAGATATTTGATGTGGTGGCACTTGGGGAATTGCTGGTTGATTTTACGGAAAATAGAAACAGTTTCCAAGGTAATCCTGTATTTGAAGCAAATCCAGGAGGTGCACCTTGTAATGTTTTATCAATGTTACAGCGCCTTGGTAAGAAAACAGCTTTTATAGGTAAAGTGGGAGATGATTCTTTTGGCAGGATGTTAAGGGATGCAGTGGCAGGACAGAGAATTGACACTGGCAATATTGTTATGGATAGCAAAGTTCCTACAACACTTGCATTTGTGCATACTGCACCAGATGGGGACAGGAGTTTTTCGTTTTACCGCAATCCTGGGGCGGATATGATGCTTAGGAAAGAGGAAGTTAATTTTTCTTTGGTAAAGAATACAAAGCTTTTCCATTTTGGAACCCTGTCAATGACAGACCCAGGAATAGAGGAAGCAACAAAAGAAGCAGTAAAGACTGCCAAAGACTCGGGTGCACTTGTTTCATTTGACCCAAACCTGCGCCCGCCTTTATGGGACAGTCTAAACAAGGCAAAAGAAAAGATTTCATATGGTATTAGCCAGTGTGATATCTTGAAGATTTCAGATGATGAAATAGAATTTTTTACTGGAACAGATGATATTGACCAGGGTGTTGCAAAGATACAGGAAGAATATAATGTACCACTTATATGTGCTACAATGGGCAGGAGAGGAAGCCGGGCTTATTGTAATGGCACAAGGGTGGAATGTGCCCCGTTTTTAAATAAAGATACTATTGAAACAACAGGGGCAGGTGATACATTTATGGCATGTGTATTAAACTGGGTTCTTGATTACGGAATTGATGGAATGGATTCACACAGGATGCATGATATGTTAGGGTTTGCGAATGCTGCTTCTTCTATTATAACTACACGGAAAGGGGCATTAATGGTAATGCCAGAAGAAAGTGAGGTATGGGGTCTGATGCATGAAAGACGCAAAGCTGAAAATGGAATCTGATATATGCGGAATGGCAGTATTTTCTTTTGATAAAGGTATTTTTGTCAAATAATAAAAGGGGCAATTATATGACAGAATATAGAAGATTAAATAAAGATGAAATCTGCCAGGAATTATTTAATGGGTTTATACGTCACCAGGAAGTTACGAAATGCTGGAGAAGGGAAAATGGGAAATGGATAATTAAAGATGACCCTTTTATTGATGACTGGGCAGAAAATGATTATATATTTCTGGTTAAATGTTTAAAGAATACTATAGCTGCAGGCGGATTTGTGTATGCTGCTTTTTATAACGGGATTTTAAAGGGGTTTGTGTCTGTTGAGCCTGGTTTATCTGGTGGGGAACAAGGATACTTTGATTTATCAAGTATACATGTATCAGAAGATATGCGTGGAAATGGAATTGGAAAAACACTTTTTAATGCTGCTAAAGAATGGGCAAAAGAAAACGGGGCATTAAAATTATATATTTCCGCACATTCTGCTGTTGAAAGCCAGGCTTTTTATAAAGCTATGGGATGTGCAGAAGCACAGGTATATAATAAAGAGCATGTAGAAAAAGAACCTTATGACTGCCAGCTGGAGTGTGGGTTATAAAATAGATGGATTTATATAACAAGGAGGGGGTATTATGTATGCAGGAGTTATAATAGGATTTGTTTTATGGTGTATTGTTAGTGGCATATTTCTGGTAATTGGGTGTTTATGCTTTTTTGCCAGTAAACCGGTGGGTTTCTGGGCAAATGTAAAAATGTGTGAGGTTAATAATACTAAAAAGTATAACAGGGCAATGGGAAAACTGTTCTGCTGCTTTGGCATGGTTCTGGCAATACTTGGGCTGCCTCTTCTGGCAGGACAAAATTCCCCACTGGTGTTTTTATCAATAGCAGGGACACTGGTTCTTATTATAACAACAATGTTAGTCTATGAGCTGGTTATTATGAAGAAATACCATAAAAAGTAAGTCCTGGACTTTGCAAGTATTGCAGTATATACTATTGTACATTTTTTATGCAAAATATGCACATAACCAGTGTTGTAGGCAATGATATGTTACTATAAAACTATATAACTATATAGCAACTGTTTTTGAGAGATGAGGAGCAGGGATATGTATTTCTATAAAACCCCAAATCCAGGTATTAAAGGTATAGATATGTCTGGTGAGACAGACGTAGGAAACAGGAATACTATCCGGTGACAAAAAGTGAAAATATAGCCTGTAAGTAAAAACCAGAAAAATCCTCCCTCAAAATATAATTTACAGTTATCTTATTACTCTGGGCTTTATTACAAATTTACAATGACAGGTTTTGCGTGCCAGATGCCATCGTAGCGAAAGCGTACCCCTGTACAGAATATTCTGGCTCTGGCACAGAAACCGTCCGTTTTTTACCAACAAAAGATAACTGGAAATTATCCTATTATCTAATTAAATCCTTGACAAATTTCCACGTAAATATTAAAATAGAAAAAATTATCCAATTAAACTAATATAAATTTATATAGTTTAAAGGCTGTGAAAAGAAGAGTAAGCAATCCTATGTATAAAAGTTATTGCAGAGAGCCCTGCTGGTGGAAACGGGCATACAGAATATTGCCGAAGATGGTCTTGGAGCTCCGTACCGAAGTGGTATTTTTACAAAATACTGCCAGGCTGCGGCGGGTGCGCCTGTTATAGCGTCACACTGTGGTGGCAGTGGCAGAGGCCTGTATTGTGAGATTCAGGTAAATTAAAGTGGTAACACGGCATTCCCGTCTTTAAGAGTTTTCTTAAAGGCGTTTTTTAATTTGAAAGAGAGGTATTATAATGGCAGAGAAAAAGAAATTTTATTTAACAACAGCGATTGCTTATACTTCTGGCAAACCGCATATTGGCAACACATATGAAGCAGTCCTTGCAGACAGCATTGTAAGGTTTAAAAGGCAGCAGGGCTATGATGTGCGTTTCCAGACAGGTACAGATGAACATGGACAGAAAATTGAGATTAAATCTGAAGAAGCAGGTATTACACCTAAACAATTTGTAGATGATGTATCAGGGCAGATTAAAAGCATATGGGATTTAATGAATACATCATATGACAAATTTATACGCACAACAGATAAATACCACGAGAAACAGGTACAGAAAATTTTTAAGAAACTGTACAGCCAGGGTGATATATATAAAGGGTTTTATGAGGGGATGTATTGTACACCATGTGAATCTTTCTTTACTTCTTCACAGCTTGTAGATGGCAAATGCCCTGATTGTGGCAGGGAATGCCAGCCAGCAAAGGAAGAGGCATATTTCCTTAAATTAAGCAAGTATGCAGACAGGCTTATAGAGCATATTAATACACATCCAGGCTTTATACAGCCAGAATCACGTAAAAATGAAATGATGAATAATTTCCTTCTGCCTGGTTTACAGGATTTATGTGTATCACGTACTTCATTTAAATGGGGTATTCCTGTTGATTTTGATGAGGGGCATGTTGTGTATGTATGGATAGATGCACTTAGCAACTATATTACAGGGCTTGGATATGATGTAGATGGGGATAATGAATTAGAAGGCGGTGAAGACCTTTTTGCAAAATTCTGGCCTGCTGATTTGCACCTGATAGGTAAGGATATACTGCGGTTTCACACTATTTACTGGCCGGTTATGCTTATGGCACTTGGGCTTCCGCTTCCAAAGCAGATATTCGGGCATCCGTGGCTTTTACAGAATGATGGCAAGATGAGCAAATCAAAAGGCAATGTAATTTATGCAGATGACCTTGTAGATGTGTTTGGTGTGGACGCAGTACGTTATTTTGTGCTCCATGAAATGCCATTTGAGAATGATGGCGTGATAACATGGGAGCTTGTTACTGAAAGGATTAATTCTGACCTTGCAAATACACTTGGAAATCTTGTAAACAGGACAATTTCCATGACAAATAAATACCTTGGCGGCACTGCAGAAGACAAAGGCGTGGAAGAACCTGTTGATAGTGGACTTAAAACACTTGTAACTTCTGCATGCCAGAAAGTTACAGAAAAAATGGAAGCCTTGCGTGTGGCAGATGCAATTACAGAAGTGTTTGCAATATTTAAAAGGTGTAATAAGTATATAGATGAAACTGAACCCTGGATACTTGGGAAAGATGAGGCCAAAAAAGACAGGCTTTCAACAGTCCTTTATAACCTTATTGAGAGCATAGTAACAGGTGCAAGCCTTCTTGAACCATTTATGCCAGAAACTACAGATAAAATTTTAAAACAGTTAAATGCAGATAAAAAGAGTTTTGACAGCATGGATAAGTTTGGGTTATATACACCAGGGACTAAGGTTACAGACAAGCCGGAAATTTTATTTGCCAGACATGATATAAAAGAAGTCATGAAAAAGGCAGAGGAGATTAGTGCTGCACAGGCTTCAGCAAACGGAGGCAGCAAAGAAGATGAAAATGTAATTGATATTGAAGCAAAACCAGAAATTACATTTGAGGATTTTGGAAAAATGCAGTTCCAGGTTGGTGAAATTATTGCATGTGAAGAGGTTAAAAAGTCTAAAAAACTCCTTTGTTCACAGGTTAAAATTGGAAGCCAGGTAAAGCAGATTGTTTCAGGGATAAAGCAGCATTACAAAGCAGAAGAAATGGTTGGAAAGAAAGTAATGGTGCTTGTAAACCTTAAACCGGCAAAGCTTGCAGGTGTTCTATCAGAAGGTATGCTGCTTTGTGCAGAGGATGCAGAAGGAAACCTTGCACTTGTAACGCCTGAAAAGGATATGCCAGCAGGTGCAGAAATCTGCTAAAATATACTTGTCTGTATAGTAATATTCCAGTAATTCCAGCAGAATTGTAAAGAAATTAACAATAACTGCCGATAAGTAAAATAAGTATATCCATTTTGTGGATTTAAGACAGATGGTTTTTATGTATGATTATTATATTAGCGTGGCTGCCGGGATGGGTAACTGGCGTTCTGGCGGCTGCCATGTATAAGGAAATGGAGTTGCTTATGAATGGATTTATAACCACGGATGGTAATTTTGGAAACCAGGCAGGACGCACATATTCTGCCAATGGAAGGGAACGGACAACAGCATCTGCAAGAAGAAATGCTGCAAAGGCATATGCACCAGCCGCCGCCAGGAATACAGGAACACAAGGCATTAATAATAATGCATATGCACTGCCTGACAGGTTTGGAAGGCTTTCTTCTATTGTAAGCCAGGAAGATATTGCCGGATGGATGCAGGAAGGGGCAGAAGTCCAGACAGGGACAGTGCCACAGGGCAATGCAAAAGATTTTAATGTTGCACAGGAGGCATATAATAAACAGGCGCAAGCCAGTGGCAATAACCGGAATCTGGATGATACTATTGCAGCAACAGGAAAAAAAGGTGTAACCGAAGAAAATGTACTGACAGATGAAGAACTTGCCTTGCTTGAAGAAGAGGAAAATAAGAAGAACAGTAAGACATATGGATTTAGTGATGAAGACATAGATTATATGAACAGGCTGCTAGAAGATATGAAAAAGGCAAGGGAGAGGTATAAGGCTAATAATGAGAAAAGAAAGACAGCAAAAAAGACACTGAATTACCAATTTAAGAAAGTTTCAGCTACAATTTCAAAGGCAAAAAATGTTACACAGGCTGGAAATGCTGTTTTTAAAGCAAAGAATTCCCTTATAAGTTTAAGAAGGAAAGCAGCAAGCGGAAAGTATGATTCCCAGGAACTTACTATGGCAATAACACATGCAGGAAAAATGGTGCGTATAGCCAAAGTTAAGCTTGCACATATGCAAGAGGAGGAAGCTGCTGATAAATATGGCAGCCAGGATAAGATATCAGTTGATTTCAGGGAGCAACGCAAGAGAGAACGCCGCAGAGACGAAGATTTGGAACTTCTTAAGGCTGACATGGAATACTTAAAAGCACAGATTAAGTATATTAAAGGCGGTGGAGGAAAGGGGTCTTCTTCTGGTGTCATGAATGTAAGCATGAATACTGCCATTAATGCAAGTTATAGTGTTATGAGAAAAGAAGCAATAAAGGAAAGTATAGAACAGTTTATAGAAAATAATGAAATAGGGGCAGCAACGATGGCAGAAATAGCAGAGAGCGTTAATACGGCAGTTTCTTCTGCGCAGGCATCGGGCAGCCAGACAATAGCAGCATCCGCAATAGCAGGTGCTTCAGGTGTAGCACCTGTGCCATCTGGCGGAGGATTTACTACCATGATATAGCAAGGCTTTTTAGCCTTTATAAGTGCAGCTTTCACGTTCAAGCAGCCTGCACGGAAGTTCAATACGTATATTTTCCCTGTGCTTGCCAGCTTTCCTGTCAAGGAGCAGCATAACTGCAAGGTGTGCCATTTCTTTTTTAGGAATATCTATTGTGGTAAGCATAGGGGTTGTTTTTTGTGAGGGGTAAATGTTATCAATAGAAATCACTGATGGCAGATACCCCCTCTTTTTATTTGCCTTTAAGGCATTTAACACGCCTATGGCAGTAATGTCATTGGCACAGAATATTGCAGAAGGCTTTCCAGGCTGGTTTATTATTTCAGACATAACCATAAAACCCTCCTTTTCGGTCTGGCCAGTCTGATGCACATTAGCATAATTTAGAGGGATTTTATGGTCAAGAAGTGTCTGGTAGTAACCCGTATACCTGGATTCAAATGTGCAGTCGCCAATATATGCAATATTATTATGTCCTAGTTTTACAAGGTATTCGACAGCCTTTCTTGCGGCAGTTATACCATTGCATATTACTTCATCATATTCATAATCTGTAGGGTTTCTGTCTATGCCTGATATATAAGCATATCTTTTCTTTAACACAGGCATAAGCCCTTGTGGGCATTTGCCAAGAAGTATAAGCCCTGTATTATGTTTTTGGGAAATAAATGCAGGTGAGGCAGCAGGTTTCTCCTTAATTACTTTTGAAGATGTTTTATAAGGTACTGCTTTTGGAGAAGTGCTTTTTTCACCAAGTGACATAATATCAGTAAAGTTTAAAACTTCCCCAAGCAAGGTATTGCTGGCAAGAAGTTCTTCCTTAATATGTATAAATAATTCAGCAAAAAACGGGTCTTTATCTATTGAATCAAACCTTGTAAGCAGGATATCAACAAAAAACGGGTATTCGTGTATATTTTTTCCCATCCTTAAATTTCTTGCTGCTTCATTTGGAATATATTCAAGTTCCTTGGCGATTTCCCATATTTTTTCAGATAAGCCAGGTATATGGCATGTATGCCCAGGTGTATTCAGTACACGTGAAACAGTTGAAACTGATGTATTGGCAAGTTCTGCAATTTTTTTTAAAGACATATGGCATCCTTTCTCCTTTAAAACTTACATACATTCTGGGGCATGTTTCCGCTACAGTGTCATACGCCGGCGGTGCCAAAGTGCCCTGTCATGGAATAATGTTTATTATGGCGGTTTTATGTGAAAAATATAAAAAAGGTTATAATCTGTTACTATCTATGTGGTTTCATTGCATCCATAATTATATGATAACGTTTGCGGATATTACATTAATATATAGTGGTATTAAGGGGGGGATTTTTGTTATATTAACATTATATAAGGAAAAAATCAAGTGATAACGTTATCATATATAGTTGTTAATTTCTGGATATATTTATCGTAAACTAGGATACATTGAACAGATGTAAAACAAACGGTTTTCAAATTAAGGAGGTAACTATGGTAAAGGATAAATTAAAAAAGATTATATTAACAGGAATTATTGCAGTAACAGCTTTTAGTGTAATTGGATGTGGGAAAGAGCCTGCCAAAAATAAAGAGGTAAATATTGGATATTTTAATAATATTACACATGCACAGGCACTTATGATGAAAGCGGAGGGAACTCTGGATAAAAGCCTTGGTGATGATGTAAGTGTTAAATGGACAGCATTTAATGCAGGACCTGCCGAGGTTGAAGCATTATTTTCAGGGGATATTGATATAGGATATATTGGGCCTGTTCCAGCGATAAGCGCTAATGTTAAATCTAAAGGTGATGTAGTAATTATTTCAAGTGCAACTAAGGGCGGGGCAGTCCTTGTTAAGAGAAAAGGTGCAGATATTAACAGTGTTGCAGATTTAGACGGAAAAGTGGTTGCTATACCACAGATTGGAAATACACAGCATCTCTGCCTTTTAAAACTTCTTGCAGATAATGGCCTTAAACCTGATACAAGCGGCGGTACAGTTAAAGTAAGTGCAGTTGCCAATGCTGATGTAGCAAATACAATGGAGCGTGGCGACATTGATGCTGCACTTGTGCCAGAACCTTGGGGAGCTACACTTCTTGCAAATGATGCAGAAATGGTGCTTGATTATAATGAAATTTTTGAAAATGGTGAATATGATGTTGCAGTTGTTGTTGTAAGAAAGGAATTTATGGAAGAAAATCCTGAAATTGTTGATGAATTCCTTAAACAGCATGAAGCAGCAACAAAGAAAGTTAATGATGACAAAGAAAACTCCCTTAAAACTATTAATAATGAATTAAAAGAAGCTACGGGCAAGTCTTTAGGGGATGATATTATAAGTGAAGCTTTTGAACGTATTGGCGTAAGTACAGAAGTTAATGAGCAGTCTGTTACAGGTTTTGCGGATATAAGCAAATCAGAAGGTTTTATTTCTGAACTGCCGGAAGGAGAACTTATATGTCGTTAGTTATTAAAGGGCTTAATAAGCATTTTGAAAATAGTGAAAAAGCAACCCTTAATGAAATAGACTTAGAAATTGGAAACGGTGAATTTGTCTGTATAGTAGGTGCGTCAGGATGTGGTAAGAGTACACTTTTAAATCTTGTGGCAGGGCTTGAAAAACCTACTGGCGGCAAAATACTGCTTGACGGTGAGGAAGTAAGCGGGCCTGGGGCAGACAGGACAGTTATGTTCCAGGAACATGGGCTTTTTCCGTGGTTAAATGTAATAGAGAATGTCAAGTTTGGAATGAAACTTGCAGGTGTACCAAAGGAAGAACAGGAAAAAAAAGCCTTGCACTATCTTGAGATGGTGCATCTGCAGGACTATAAGGACTACCCTATACACCAGATTTCTGGCGGGATGAGGCAGAGGACAGCACTTGCAAGGGCACTTACAATGGATTCAAAGGTGCTGCTTATGGATGAGCCGTTTTCAGCACTTGACAAACAGACTTCCAACAGGCTCAGGGAAGAACTGCAGAAAATCTGGATGGAAACCAAAAAGACTATTTTATTTATAACACATAGTGTTGAGGAAGCGGTGTACCTTGGTGACAGGGTTGTTGCACTTTCGCCTGGTACTGGGAGTATAGCCAGTATAATAAATATAGACATACCAAGACCGAGGCATGTATACTCACCTGAATTTGTTGAGTTAAGACACGAGATTATGGAACAGGTAAGAGGGGAGGCTGTATAATGGGGATGTTAATATTTATTGTAATACTTATACTTGCCTGGCAGGGATTTTACTGGATTGGTGTTGATTTACTTGCGCTCTGGAAGCCATATGCAGTTCCAGAACCAGCAGGTGTTGCAAAAAGGTTTGTTGAACTTTGCAGTGATGGGACACTTTTTGAAGCAACATTTAATTCCCTTATGCGTGGTTTAGCTGGTTATATAATAGCTGTTATTATAGGTATAGCAACAGGGCTTCTTATAAACCATTTCCAATACTTACAGAAAAACCTTAAGCCAGTTGTATTAGGTATACAGACACTTCCAAGTGTATGCTGGGTTCCGTTTTCAATACTCTGGTTCGGGCTTTCAACAAATGCAATACTGTTTGTTGTAATTATGGGCTCTGCTTTTAGCATTTCTATTTCAGTTGATAATGCTATTAAAAATATACAGCCAATTTATACAAAAGCTGCCCTTACAATGGGCGCATCAAAAAAACAGATGTACTTAAATGTAATATTCCCTGCAAGCCTGCCTGAACTTGTATCAGGTTTAAAACAGGGCTGGTCATTTGCATGGAGGGCATTAATGGCAGGCGAAGTTATGACGACATCTATAGGGCTTGGGCAGACTCTTATAATGGGGCGTGACCTTGCAGATATTAACCAGGTTATGCTTGTAATGGTAGTTATAGTTGCAGTTGGCATAGTAATTGACAAATGCATATTCTCAGTAATTGAAAAAAGAATATTAAAAAAGAGAGGGCTTGCATAAAACATAAAATAAGAACCTTTGCAGCATAGAAATATGTGCTGTAAAGGTTTTTTATGTTTACTTGACATAAAACATAAAAATTATATAATAAATATAACTAATATAATATATGCAGGGTATCCTGTATAATTTTAACAGCTTATAAAAGCTGCACAGAGGGGGTTATGTAATGAAGGGGAAGAACATTAGAAACAAAATTATTGCAACTGCGTCCATTCTTTTTGCACCGCTGCTTGTTATGCAGCTTGTTATACTGGTGTTATTGTCGAAGGGCATAATTGGCATTTTAACATCTGTAATTCTTACGGCTGTTATCCTGGTTGCAATCTCATCAGCGCTTATTGTAGCGCTGTGGTCATTTTTAAACCCGCTTATCTCAGTATTTACTGGGAATAATGCACAATATGGCACAGATAATAAGATGCTTCAGAAAATACATAAACTTGCCAGCCGCAATGATGGCATAGGGGATATGGTACGTACAGCAAATACCACTGTTACAGGGTTTGCAGATATTATAAAGGGAATAAAAGCTGCCATAGGAAACCTTGAACATGTATCAGCTGAATTTGAAAGCACATTTAATGAGATGGAGCATTCAATGCAGGATACATCTGGAAATGTAAGCACTATTGCAGACAATACTATATCACAAGTAAATAATATACATGATATGAAAGATAAAATTGATGCTATAAGTATAGCAATTGAAAATATTAACCAGAACATTAAGGACTTGTCCAAAAGCACAGAAGTAGTTGAAAACTGCCAGAATGATGCAGGACGTATTATGGATGAACTTACAAGCATTAGCAGGGAAAGCGGAATTGCTATTGAGGAGGTTAAAAGCCAGACAGACCGTACTAACAAGTCTGCACAGCAGATACGTACAGCAACAGGAATTATTGCGGATATTTCAAACCAGACAAACCTGCTTGCCCTTAATGCAAGTATTGAGGCAGCAAGAGCTGGTGAACATGGAAAAGGCTTTGCAGTAGTAGCTGAGGAAATCAGGCTGCTGGCAGACCAGTCAAAGGAATCTACAGAACAGATTAACCATATTGTTAATGAATTAATTGCTAATTCAGATATCAGCGTTGAAATTACAGAACGGGTTTCAGAATCATTCAAGGAGCAGAATAAAAAGGTAGAGGAAACAGAACATATATTTAAGTCCCTTAATTCAGAACTGGTTAAGACAACAGAAGCAATCAGGTGTATTGATTCAGAAATATCAGATTTAGACGGGCATAAAGTATTGATTGGGAACAGCGCAGATGAGATGACTGCAACTGCGGAGGAGAATGCAGGACATGCAAGCCTTACATCAGATAATGTTGCTGGTCTCCAGGAAATGGTTGGAAACTGTACCAGTATGACTAAGCAGGTTGTTGGTGTATCAGAAGAACTTGTCGGGTATATAAAGAAGTTTGATACAGGCAGGACAGTATAAAACCGTAATTATCCTAAAGCCATGAATAGTACTAACAAATTTCCAGCCGTCCTTTGTTTGCAGATGGACGCAGGGTTTCCGTACCCAGCTGGATATTCCATTCCAGGGCACGCTTCCGCTACGCCAGCCCACGTAATGGCGCATAAAATCCTTATGCCACAAAAAAATGTGGCATAGGGATTTAAACGCCAACGGGGCTGAAGTGCCCCTGTCATGTAATATCCAGCTGG
>CAJTXH010000051.1 GCA_910580005.1 uncultured Lachnospiraceae bacterium
CCGCCTGATGCTACTGAGAAATATTTCTTGCCCTGTTCAATACATTCTTTCTTATATGTACCTGCAACTGGATGCTGGAAACGTGTAGGGTTAGTAGAGTTACCTGTAATAGATACATCTACACCTTCCTTATGCATAATTGCAACACCTTCACATACATCATTAGCGCCATAGCAGTTTACTTTAGAACGAAGCCCTTCAGAATAAGACTTACGGAAAACTTCCTTTACTGTATTAGTATATGGGTCATATTCTGTTTCAACAAATGTAAATCCATTAATACGTGAAATAATCTGTGCAGCATCTTTTCCAAGACCATTAAGTATAACACGGAGAGGTTTTTTACGCACTTTATTAGCTTTCTCTGCAATACCAATAGCACCTTCTGCTGCTGCAAATGATTCATGTCCTGCCAGGAAGCAGAAACAGTCTGTTTCTTCTTCAAGAAGCATCTTTCCTAAATTACCATGGCCAAGTCCTACTTTACGTGTATCTGCAACTGAGCCTGGGATACAGAATGACTGTAAGCCTTCACCTATAGCTGCTGCTGCATCAGCAGCCCTGCGGCAGTTCTTCTTAATTGCAATAGCAGCGCCTACGATATAAGCCCAGCATGCATTCTCAAAACAGATTGGCTGAATGCCTTTAACCTGGTCATAAACGTTAAGCCCAGCATCTTTTGTAATCTTTTCTGCTTCTTCAATAGAAGCAATACCATAGCTGTTTAATACGCTGTTAATCTTATCAATTCTTCTTTCATATGATTCAAATAATGCCATTATCCGTTGCCTCCTTTATATTATTTTTCGATTTCCTTATCTGTTCTAGGGTCAATGAGCTTAACAGCATCGTCAACACGGCCATACTGGCCACTTGCTTTCTCCCATGCTGTGTTAGGGTCATCACCCTTCTTGATGAAGTCTGTCATCTTTCCAAGGCTAACGAACTTGTAACCAATAATTAAGTCATCTGCGTCAAGAGCAATTGCTGTAACATAACCCTCAGCCATTTCAAGGTAACGCGGGCCTTTCTTTAATGTGCCATACATTGTCCCAACCTGGGAACGCAGCCCTTTGCCAAGATCTTCCAGACCTGCGCCTATAGCAAGCCCATCCTCTGAAAATGCTGACTGTGAACGTCCGTATACAATCTGTAAGAATAATTCCCTCATAGCTGTATTAATAGCATCACATACAAGGTCAGTGTTTAAAGCTTCCATTACTGTGCGTCCTGGAAGGATTTCTGCCGCCATGGCTGCAGAATGTGTCATACCTGAACATCCGATAGTTTCAACCAGTGCTTCCTGGATAATACCTTCCTTTACATTAAGGGTAAGCTTACAGGCACCCTGCTGTGGTGCACACCAGCCTACACCATGTGTAAAACCGGAGATATCCTTTACTTCTTTTGCTTTCACCCATTTTGCTTCCTCTGGGATAGGTGCGCAGCCATGTGCAACACCCTGGGCAACTGGGCACATGTTTTCTACTTCCTGTGAATAAATCATGTTCATGCTCCTTTCAATAATGCTTATTATCTGTGGCATAGTGCCACAGTCCTGGTAATATTTTCTCACAAAAATGCGTTTTAGTCTACACCTTTTGACAAAAAAATAACAAAAATAATTAATATAAATTCCAGTTATAAGTTGTTTTAACTAGCGGAACATGGTAAATTCATTATATAAGCAGTTTCCAGTTATAAAAATTGAAGGCTGGGCTGTTATTAAAAACTTACCAAAAGGAGTTTTATATTTATGAAGCCAAAAGACGGATTTATCAAAACAACTATATGTGGCGTCCCCTGCCTGCTCCCATATGGGCAGAATATTGCAGACCATATGCCAGAATTAAAACTTAACTCCACTGCTTCCCTTATATGGGACTTAATATGCAAAGGAATGGACAAAGAACAGATTGCCAGTGTAATTTGTAATAAATATGACGCCAGCAAAGATAACATGCAGGATATACTTGCAGATATTACAGAATATGAAAACCTCCTTGTATCATATGGTATTCTGGAAAACCAGCAGCTATCTGGTACTGTTCCATCTTCCCACGCAAAATATTTCCAGACAGGGAATATTAAAATTGCATTTGACGGTCCAGACATCATCTTTGAAAAATACTTTAATGATTTTGCCTGCCCTGCCGGGGATATGCAGTACCAGCAATATATCCATTTCTACAAGGGGAAGCCAAGATGGCATGTTAACGGAAATGTACTTATAAGAAATGGCGCTATTTCTATAATAGATACTGGTACAGAAGGTGCATCTGGCAATTCATATATATTTACATTTCCAGAAGAATATGGCATATATGAAATGAGGGTTTCAAAAGACGGCTCTGCCGCAGATATTTACTGTATTCCTGGATTTAATACAGAACATGCAGGCTATATATTCCATGCACTCCGTTTTGCATTTCTTATAGCAGCACAGCAGCAAGGAATGTATGTTATCCACTCAGCTTCAATATTATATAAAGGAAAGGCATGGCTTTTCTCTGGAAGTTCCGGCACTGGTAAATCCACCCATACAGCCCTCTGGAATAAATTATATAATACACCTGTACTTAATGGGGACTTAAATATAATAAGCATTAACGGCAACCTTCCTGTAACATACGGGTTGCCTTGGTGCGGCACATCCAGAATATTTACAACAGCATCTTATCCGCTTGGTGGGATTATATTTTTAAGACAGGCTGCTGTAAATAATGTTGTAACACTTACTGGATATGACAAAGCGCTATCACTTATGCAAAGGCTTGTTTCGCCTTCATGGGATGCCATGCTTTTACAAAAAAACCTGGACTTTGCAGAAACCATAATCCAGAAAATCCCAGTTTACAGGCTGGATTGCACGAAAGAACCAGAAGCAGCATCCATTATGAAAAATATTATAGACAGTCTGGGTTAACTGCATTATATTTAAACATACTATTTAATAAAATATAAGTTTTAATTTTATTGTTAAATTCATTTGACTTTTTTTTAATTACAATATATAATATGCTTAATTACTACCTAGCTAATATTTAAGAAGTTTTTCTGTATTTGTTTATTTAAAATTATTAACTAAAGTTAAAGGAGAAATAAATCATGAAGCAAAAACATAAGCAGATGATTAATATCAATCTGACAAAACGTGATATGGACGTTATGAATATTTTATGGGATAGCGATGAGCCTAAGACCGCCGCTTTAATCGTTAAGGCAAAACCCGAACTTACAATGAATACTGTACAGGCAGTCCTTAGAAAATTACTTAAAAACAATCTGATTGAAGTTGCTGATATTGTTTATAGTGGTACTGTACTTACACGCAGCTATAAATCAATGGTTACACAGGAGGAATTTTTACTGTTTAAAATGACCTCTGAATACCAGTCATTAAGCAAGAAAGTTTCTAAAGTTTCTATTTTATCAGCACTTTTAGACACAGAAGAAGACCCTGCGCAGGTAAAGCAGGACATTGAGCAGATAGAAGAACTGATAAGCAAATACAACAAGTAGACTTCTTTATATGTACTTATTGCAGGCAGGTAAATAAAAAACCACATTTTTTATAATGTGGTTTTTTTATTTATATTGCTGCTATCCCACAGCTTTAAATACTATATCAGCTTCCTTCCCTGTATGTATCAGTGTGCAGGAATTTAGACTCTTTAAGCTTCCCATTTTTGTATATATCAAGGTACGCTTCTGCCTTAAGGCTTGAAAGCGGCACTGAACGTGGTTTGTAAGTATAATCCCCTAACACCCCTTTATATGACACAATCTGGAATGTAAGTGTATTCCCTTCAGTAAATGCTTTTATAATAATTGGTACATCATATTTATTTTCAACTACAAGGTCTTTAACGCCTTCTGAAATTGCTGCATCAAGCCCAAGTGGGACATAATGTACTGTCATGCTGTGCGGAAGCCTTCTGGCTGGTGTTATGCCGGCCAGTAGCAAAGCATTGTAAGCTGTTGTAGAAACCTGGCATATACCACCGCCCTCTGTCTGCACGACTTTGCCATTAAGGTAAGAACCTGCTGCCTGGAAACTCTGCCCGTCTGAACCATCATGTATAACCTTATCAAATGAAACCCTCTCTCCTGGCAGAAGGAATGTGCCATTAATACGTGAAGCACCAACCTGTATATTGTGCCCCCTGCTGGAAGCGCTTACAAAACTTGTAGAAAATTCACTTATAACTGTATTAACTTTCTTAATGTCATCCTTTGTCCATTCAGGTTTTATGGCTTTTGTCTTATATTCTGCCTTATAGTTTTCCTTTTTATCTGACTGAAGGTATTCTTTAAGCCCGTTTTTTATTTTGTCCAGTTTAAGCGACCTGCCTTCTTCTGGTTCTGTAATTACGCCACTTTTAGTAATACGTGAATTAACAACTGCTTTTACATGGTTTTCTTCCAGTTTTTTAATAAATTTTTCCAGTTTCTTTTTATTATACTGGCATTTTACTTTTACAGAATATCCAGATGGGCTTTCTTTACCAGTAATAATATTATACTGTTCCTGCATATCCCTGTCTTTATCCATATTTACAATAATTTCTGCAATCTTTCCTTCATCTCCTGTCTGGAACTTTGTACCATCGGAAGCTTTATAGAAAATTTTTTCATCAAGTTCTTTCATTGAAAACTTATATTTCCTGCCATCAACAGTTACTTTTACTTTCCTGTCCTTATATGCCTTGCTTTCTGCTTTAAGTTTAGTAGTAATTTCTTCTGCTGTCATGCCAGATAAATCTATACTGCCAAGCATTTTATTGCCATAAGAAACTTCACGGCGGTTTTCAACTATGCCTTCACGGCGTTTAGTTTCAGCTATAGCCGCCCTCGCCTCTTTCTGTCCGGCATAATAATTAACACCATACATCCCACCAATAACTGCAAGGGCAACTGCACCTGTAACACCTGCAGCAGCTAATACTTTATACAACTTTTTCATTATTATATCTTGCCTTTCCCGGAATTAATTACATATATGCATCTTATCCCGATTTTATTGTAAAAACTAAATGTATGTTTTATATAGTAGCATATAAATGTTACAAATTTTTAGCATTTATATTAATTCTTTTTAATCTTGACACACGCATGAATAAACAAACTAAAAAGCATGGAGATGGTACATAAGTTATTATTTTATTTATTTGCAAATTCTTCCCTGCTTATACATTTGCTTGCAAGCAGGAAAACTATGTAACAGACAATTATTATTACACATATAAGAAAAAGCGCTGGTATCTTTAATGTAAATGGAATAACCATAAGCAGTGCATTATAAGCCTTATATGACATGCTTCCTGCAAAAGCTAAAAACAAGCAGGGAAGTATAATCCAATGTAAGCTGTCAGGAGCTATATAATTTTTAAGGTAAAATCCTTCCATGACTGCCATAATTACCTGGCTTGCCAGCATTCCTGCAAGGTATGCTTTTATACCATATACAGGAACTAGCGCTACAAGGAAATATATTTTTAATGTAAGGCTTAATACAGTTATTATAAATGTAAACTGTGTATGCCCCATTCCATTTATTATGCTTGTAAATGCTGTTGAAACATACAGGAACGGGCATAGCCATGAAAGTATTACTATATACGAACCAGCATCTGTATTGTGAAAGAAAAGTGTACCCATTTCATCCCCAAATACAATAAATATACATATACATAGCCATCCAATAAGAAGGTTGTATTTTGTAGCAAATGTTACAGACTTTCTTATTTTAGCAAAGTTTTTTTCCGCCTGGGCCTGTGCTATTGATGGAAGCAGCATAACTGCAAATGAATTGCTGATAGCAGACGGGAAAAGGATAAAAGGCATTGCCATACCTGATAAAATGCCATATATGCTTAATGCATCTGCAGGGCTGCATCCATATTTCTGGAGTGCAGCAGGTATAAATACAGCTTCGGCACTATGTAAAAGTGAAACTATAAGTTTGGTTGTAGTAAGTATAACAGACAGGGAAAGAAGTGTCTTAAAAACGGGGTGTTTTCCTCTTGCATGGTGGAGGCTTCTTGTTCTGCCAGTGCTGGTTTTTGTACTTTCTGTCTGGTGCAGGGATATAAAAAGTCTTACAATGCTGAAAATACAGCCGCATATTTCACCTGTTACAAGCCCACATACAGCAACAATAGCATTAAATTCTTTTCCAGAGCCTGCAAATGTGCACATAAGGTATACAAAAAGCACCCTTGACAACTGTTCAATAATCTGTGAACCTGCAGGGACAGAAGCATTTTGTATTCCATAGTAGTAACCTGAAATGCATGCTGAAATACTACAGAATGGGAACAGCAGTGCCATTATTTTCAAATATGGGGCACACGATTTTTCAAGCAGGATTTTTTCTGCTATCCATCCAGGGCTGGAATAAACAAGTGCCATAAGCAATATTGAAAGGCTTAAGGCAAGTGCCATCCCTGAAACCAGTATTTTTAAAGGTGATGCATAGCCCTGGTTCTTTTTTGGCATAACTGTTCCAGTAATCTGTGAAATTGCAGTTTGTATTCCAGCGCCATATATTGTAAAACATATGCCATATACAGGGAAAACAAGCTGGTATATTCCAAGCAGCTCTGAACCAAGCAGCCCTGCAAGGAACACCCTGTAGAAAAACCCTATAATACGGGTTATAATACCAGCAATAGTAAGTATTATAGTTCCTTTAATAAGTTTATTCTGGAAGAATTTCATATAATATAAGCCTTTCTGCCATATAGCAAAAGCGGTTAATATACTATATGAAAATTATGGGCTAATATGTATCCGTTTCAACATATATATACCCCATCATAACAATAACATATTTATTTAATACCACTATGTACATGTATTTTATAAATATTTAATTAAAATATATAAAATTTTTTACTAGCATATCAAAATATGAGTGATAATACTTAATATATGTGTATAAGAAAAGATGAATTGACGTTATAATAAGATACTAGTAAAAGATGAGGTACGGATTTATGGCACTTGATAGCGTGGAAATGGGCAGAAAGCTTAGGGAGATACGTGAGGAAAACCATATGACACAAAAAATGTTTGCATCAGTGTTGAATATTTCCCAACAGACACTAAGCAGATATGAAAATGGAAAAACAATAATTCCATATGAAGATTTAAGAAAAGTGGTTACAGTTTTCGGGGTATCAGTTGAATATATTCTTGAGCTTGAAAACAGGGAAATGACATCAGATGAAATACGTCTTGTTGATTATTATAGAAGGTTAGATGATGGAATGAAACAAAGTGTAAAAAATTTGCTTAAAGCTATGGCAGAAGAATTTCCGGATAAAAGTAAAAGTTATAGTTAATTGGAGAATATTACAAAGGAATGCATATGAATGTATTAATATTAGAGGACAACAGAAAAAGCAGGCTGAACCTTGAGAAAATTGTACAGTCATGCAGAATACAGACTAATGTACTGGTATTTGAGAAAAGCGCCGAAGCTTATGCATGTGCAATGGCAAACCATATTGACTTATTCCTGGTTGATATTATTCTTGAACCAGCAAAAAGAAATGACAGTTCAGGAATTGATTTTGCAGATAAAATCAGGGAACATGCAGAATATAAATTTACACCAGTGATATTTATTACAACGCTACAGGGACTGGAAGTACAGCTTCTAAAAAGAATACATTGTTATGATTATATAGAAAAACCAATTGGGGATGGTGAAATAGTAAGAAACAGGGTAGAAGAAGCATTAAATGCTATTTCTGATAATAAATATATCGCAGACAGGGAGACCCTTGTACTATATTATGATGGTCTTGGTTATGTGTTTTATGTAGATGAAATTATATATTTTTCTTCACGCAGGGGAAGATTATCTTTATATACAATAAATGAAACAGTTGAGATACCACATGTGACAGCAAAAAGTATAAAACAAAAAGTTAAATATACAAAATTTTTAGAACCTACATATGGTACATTTGTTAATATTTCCTATATTGAACATGCTGATTTCCGCAATAAGGAAGTATTTTTAAAGGAAATAGATGATGTGCTGCCAATAGGCGGGAGAAAGGCAAAAGATTTTAAGGAGGAATATTTAAAATGCCGCCACTAAACAGTATTATAGCTGCTTTAAATGGAGTATCTGAGTTTATAGCTGTTTTGCTGGTGGCGGAGGCATTTACTGGAAAAAAGAAAAATAATCTGCTATATATGCTGGCGGTATGCCAGGCAGTTTTCTGCATAGTATTAACCAACTGTTTTTCTGCCAGTGAATTATTAATGGTTGTATGTTATTTAGTTTGTTTTATATATGTAGCATGGTTAAGCAGTTTTAAGCTCAAACAAGCATTAAAATATGCTATGTCTGCGTTTGGATGCGTATGTATACTGGAAATGGTACTATGTTTTATAAATACAATAATATCCAGCATGGTGAACAGGGTTATACCATACCAGGCAGTAACATTTTTGTCAGTGTCTGAAATGCTGCTGCTGTGTATTTTTTTCCGTAATACATTTTTTGTAATAGAAACCAGAAAGATTTTAAACGATGCAGGGCAAAGTGTTTATTTTTTATCAGCTATAGGATGTATTATGTTCCTGTCAGCATTTATAAATTTTAAGTTAACAAAGGAAATGCCATTTTATGACAGCATATATCTGGTTACAGGAACAATTGTGCTTTTATTTTCAGTCTATAAAATTTATTTTTACCAGCAGGAATTAAAGCTTAAGAGCGGTTATGCAGAGGTATATAAAGGTTTGATAACACAAATACGTGAGAGGCAGCATAAATTTGTAAACCAGATTAATGCAATATACAGCATGATAAATGTTTATGATAATTACGAAGATTTGATAAAGAAACAAAGGGAAGAATTAGGGCATCTTGAACAGTATATTATGCCAGGAAAGCTGTTTGTGCTTGATAATCCGCTTGTTATTGCCCATATACACCAGAAAATGTGTGAAGCTTTAGAAAAGAATATAGATATTGAAACAAAATTTGACTGTTCTTTACATAATGTACATATACCAGATACATTATTAATTGAAATATTAGGAAATTTACTGGATAATGCAATAGATGAAGTTCTGGCACGTAAAAGAAATGAAAAGATATATTTGCACATAATCCAGAAAAATGGAAATAAATATATACAGGTTGCAAATGAACATGAGCATATACCATTTGAAGAATATAAACGTTTTTTTGAATACGGATATTCTACAAAAGGCAGTGACAGAGGATGCGGCCTTGCATATTTAAGGAAGATTGCCAGGAAATATAATGCCGGGATACAAGTTGGCAATGAGCTGTTCCATGGATGCAATTGTTTTTTCATAAGAGTAGTATTATAAAGTTACTATTCAGCCTTACGGCTTCATAGTAACAAACCAGCGCTTTCAGCACTGGTTATGTACACATTTTGCACAAAAAATGTGCAAAATGGCACTGCAAAAATCCTCGAATTTTACTGAAGGCTGAACTGTTACATTATAAAAACATTGTCCTGTTTCTATATTGCATGGTAACAAAAGTAGTGGGATATCTTATGCTTTTAAACAGATAAGATACCCCGTTTCTTGTTTTTATCCTGGTATTTTATTTAGATGGCATCTCTGGTTCACCAAAGAAACAAAAACTTGTACCGGAAAAACGTATAAATGCACCAAAGGCTAATGCCAGGCTGCATAAAGGCATTAAAGAACTTTTATTGAAGCGTTTCATTTTTCTTCCTCCTTTCATAAATTTTTGCAACAATTAGCTGCAATGTCTGAAAAACAATTACCCAATATATTAAATCCCTGTAGGTAAAGGATTTCATACAAATAAATAATACCATGCAAACTGCCATAATTACGCAGGCGTTATTGCGGTAGCGCATAAACTGTTTTTTGTCCATAGCTGGCCTGGTGCCCGACTGGACTGGACCAGTCAGGAATGTCATTAATATACATAAACTTATTGTTATTATTTGTACTGGCAGGTTAACCTGGCAAAATTCTGCCATAGCAATGACACTGGCAAGAAAAAACAAGGAAAAACCGAAACATGACCAGTATTGCCGGAAATGTATCCCACCCATGTTGTGGCGGAGTATACAAAGAGTTAAAGCTGCCACAAGATATTCAGTCCCAGCATGGAAACGGCTAAATATAAACAACATAATCACAAATTTGCTGGCTTCATGTAGAAGGCACATATAATAATACTTTAATAAACGCATATCATTACTTGCCTCTGGCATACTATCACCTCCTGCATACAAAGAATAACACATAGGGATTTGTAATTGTGGAAATTGGATTAATGTTGCATAATATTGAAGTTTATGTGTAATTAATGTAAATAAAATTGAAAATTTGTAACATTAATTAAAGATTTGCATACATTAATAAATTTGTTATATAAAGAAATAATGTGGAATTATAGATGTGTGATGTAAGCTGGCAAGCGTAAAACAAATGTTTTGCCAGACATTAATATAAAAAACATCCCGCTTATGTCCAAAAATCTTTTTTTATCATAACAAATGCTATTATTATTTATTAATAGAACAAAGGGTAGCATTTGAAGAAGAAAGAATTAATAGATAAAATATTGGGAGATGATAAAATTGAAATTAGATAAATCTGTAGGGGAAAGAATTATGGTTTTGCGTAGTGAACGTGGATATACCAGAAGAACATTGGCAGAATTTGCAGGAATATCTTCAAAATTTTTATATGAAATTGAAACAAATAAAAAAGGGTTTTCTGCTTATACACTACAAGGCATTGCAAGAGCTTTAGAAGTAAGCCTGGATTATATAATGACAGGCAAAGGGGCAAGAATTTATGATGATGTGATATTTGATACGATTTATAAATTTAAGCCAGACACTTTGGAAGCAGTGGAGGAATTGCTACAGACAGTATACAAAATTACGTCTGGCAAACAGGAAACTAGGCAGTAAATTCTTAAAAGATATATGGTAATTTCCAATTACCCTTTGTTCTTTTATGGACAAGGCTAAAGCATTGTATTATAATATTCCTAACACTAACCAAAAATTGGAGGAATTGATATGAATAAACCACACAAAAGTTATTTTTTCCCAGAAAGTGAATACACACGGTATGTTATTGGACGTTTCAGCAATGAAAATTTTGTCCCACGTATGCTTGAAGAATACCGCAATCTTGCTATTGACAGCCCCCAAATCAGTGAATATTATAAGCAAGGGGAATGGACTATTATTCCATGCCCTATAGAAAAAATAAACAGGGGATGCTTTTTAGATTTGATGGGCTGGCTGACACAGGAAAATGAAGAAGCCTTTGCCATAGCATTACACCCTGTTAAAAGTTATTTTTCCAGAAGGGACTCATTAAACAAATATGGTGACACAGCTTTTGTAGGGTTTGATGACGGCACTATAGCCAGCTGGTATTTCCCACAAGGGCTTATTGATGATAACGCATACTCTAAAGTAAAACAGGAAATGCTGGAATTTACAAACATCCCTTCTTCATGTAACTGTAAAAAATTTTTAGAATTTATTGGTGCAGGGGAATTAACTGCACATTTCAAGCTTTAAATAACAGCCCTGGCAGTGAATACCAGCTTTAACCACAGAATAATATAAACCTATAAACAAATCCCTTATAATTGAAAATTAAGAAAGTACTACTGGCAGCCTTGTTCCCAGCCTTGATAAAAGTTCATTGCTTATACTGCCTGAATTACATGCTATTTCTGCTGCCCCTGTCCCACTTTCTTCTGTACCTATTATGGTTACAGTATCACCTGTTTTAACATTTTCTATATCTGTTATATCTGCAATAAGCTGGTCCATACAGATGCGTCCTGCTATTGGAGCAAGCTGTCCATTTATTAATACATTTCCTATGCCACATGATAAACTTCTTGGTATGCCATCAGCATATCCTGCAGGTACTATGGCAATGCGGCTGTCATTCCTTGCTGTAAAAGCCCTGCCATAACCAGCACTTTCACCTTTCTTCAGTTCCCTTATAAGAATAACTTTTGATTTAATGGAAAGTACAGGACGCAGCCCTGGGTCAGCTACAGTTCTATCCCCTGGTGAACTGGAAACACCATACAATGCTATACCAGCCCTGGCATAACCTGCTTTAAGCCCTGGATAGTTCAAAATCCCATAGCTGCTCTGTATATGCAGCTTTGGAATTTTTATACCATTGTCTTTAAGTATTCCTGCAAGCCTGTAGAAACTGTTAATCTGTTCCTTCGTATACAAGATATCTTCTGGCTCTAAACTATCTGCACAGCATAAATGCGTGTACATCCCACATACATTTATATTTTTCATATTAAAAACACTTATAACTTCCTCTGTATTATTAACTGTTATTCCAAGGCGGTGCATACCTGTATCAATTTTTATATGTGCCTGGACACCAATCCCCTGCCTGTTTAATTCCTTTGCATACCCCCAGTCTGTTATAGTCTGTATAAGCCTGTATTTCTTAAGGTCATGGGCACGCCTGGCATCCGTATAACCAAGTATAAGTATTTCACCCCTTATACCACATTTCCTCAGTTTTATTGCCTCATCTATAGTAGCTGTGGCAAATGAATTAACACCTGACCTTTCCAGATGTATTGCAATCCCCTGGCTGCCATGCCCATATGCTTCCGCTTTTACAACAGCCATAAGCCTGCACCCGCCTGGCAGCAGTTTTTGTAATGCCCTGGCGTTATACTCCAGGTTGCTAAGGTTAATTTCAATATAAGCCCTTTCCGTTTCTTTCCTATGTCTTGTTACAGGCGGTTTATACCTGTTCCATATATAAAGGACAGCAGCACTGGATATTAAGGATACAAAACATGTTGCCAGATAATATACAAGGCTGTTTCTAGTAAGTATTTCCTGAATATGTAACAGCTTTGCACACATCCTTATTACAACAATTACCATTGGATGTATAATATAAATTAATAGTGATAATGTCCTTAAATTAATAAAACGCCTTCCTCTATAAAATAATACAGAACTAAACAAAAAGTACATTACTGGCAGTAAAAATATATACATACTGTCATGCCGCTGTATATTAAAATTATGTAATACCAGGGCCTCTGACAGCATAAGTATAAAGCTTGCAGCAAAACCACATATATTTATGCCAAGTGGAAATTTAACCCTGTTTTCTGCAATATATCCTCCCATAATTAAAAATACAGGCGCAAAAAAAATACCATTTCTTGTATAATCTGTTACTTGGAAAACCAGGCTGTAAAAATCTTTTACCACAGGAATATTTTCTATTATGCCGTAATAACTGTCACCAGATAAACCTGCTATATAAAGGGCAGCAGCAATAATTAAAGCTTTCGTAAAATCCAGCTTTTTTACAAGATACCATGCAATTGCTACACCTGTTAATGAAGCCGGCAGATACCATAAATGGTACAAAGTCCCATCAAATACAATATCTTTAATAATATTTGGAAGTAGGTTGTCCATTAAAAAGTACCCATTATAAATATTTACTGGAATATAAATTAATATTGCCACACCATAAATTAAAATGGTCTTTTTTATAAAGGCAGCCAGTTTTTCATTATTGCATGTATATCTGGATATAAGGAAAAATCCAGATACCATAAAGAAAAATGGTACACCTGTACGTGCAATAACCCCTGACAGGACAAAATCTGCTGTACCTCCAGCTATTGCCAGTGGTGATGTATGGATTGCAATAATTAAAAATGCAAAAACCAGCCTTGCACAGTCAATACCCGCATAATCTTTACTTTTTTTCATTATATTTTCCCCCAGACTGTTACAATAAAGCCATCTGTATTATTGCCTGAAACCTGGCTAGTGCATCTGTCTGGCAAATTAATTACAGTCTGGTCTTCTGCTGGCACATAATATATCTGGGTTATAGTGCCAGATTTATCTTTATACATAAGCTTATTATTTTTTGTATAGTTTTTTATAAACTCTATATATTCTTCAAGCGAAAAATTATTATCTGTAATAATCCGGGAATGTGGATAACCAACATACCTGAAATGCCAGGGTTCATGTGATATACCTGTAATATCTTCTTTATCCTTCTGGTAACGTTCAATAAAACCATAAGCTGATGCGGCTTTCCTGAATTTATTACATATGCCTGTATACGGGAAATCAGGACGTATAAAGTCAATTTTTTCTTTATAAAGCCCAAGGTCAATGGCAAGACCTGTCTGGTGCTCACTATGGCGTGGAAGTGCCACATATTTTTTAGTAAACTCCTCTCCGTTATCCCTTAATGAACCATTATATATATCTTCCTGCTCCTTTTGTGTACGGTAGCCGCTTACAGGCACAATCAGGCTGCCTGGGGAAATTTTTTCTAATACCATTTGTAAAATATTTGCTGCATCACGCTTTAAAAGAATTGCAGGAAAATATACACAGGCAGGAACAAGACCTTTTTTTCTCTCCTTTTCAGTATTTTTCAAAGGATAACTGGCATTAACAAGCAAAAGATTACCTCTGTATATTTTTTCTCTTTCTATTATAACCTGTTTCATCATATATATAACCCTACCAGCTTGTCCAGCATATCTGCAAAAGACAATCCAGCTCCTTTCATCATATTTGGAAAACGGCTGTGTGAAGTAAACCCTGGAATTGTATTTACTTCATTAAAAACAATTTTGCCAGATGGTGTTAAAAACATATCAACCCTCGCAAACCCTGAACAGCCAAGCGCCTTATATATTTTAACAGCAGTCTTTTGTATACGTTCTTCTGTGCTTTTGCTAATACGTGCAGGCATATAAATTTTTGAACTTTCTAGTGTGTACTTTTCATTATAATCAAAGAATCCATCTGACAGCTCTATTTCATCAACCCTGCCTATAAACAATTCTTCATTGCCAAGTATTGCACAGCCTGTTTCAAACCCCTGTACAGCCTCTTCAGCAATAACTTCTGTATCATGTCCAAGCGCAAGCTCTACTGCTGTTTTAAGCCCTTCCTCACAATCCACCTTTGTTATGCCAAAAGATGAGCCTGAATGTACAGGTTTTATAAAAACTGGAAATGCCAGGTTTTGTTTGATTTTCTCTTTAATTTTTTCTACTGCATCCTTTATATTTTCCCTGCCAGAATAAACGGATTTAACAGATTTTGGCACAGATACTCCTGCAAGGCTTGCAATCTTATGCGCCCTGTCTTTGTCCATGCAAAGTGCAGACGAAAGGGTATTACATCCTGCAACTGGTATTCCCGCCAGCTCAAATAACCCCTGCAATGTCCCATCTTCCCCATTCTTTCCATGCAGTACAGGAAATGCCAAATCAATTTTAAAAGTTTTATACTTCCCATCCACAAATTCCAAAAAACCTTTTACAGAACGGTTCTGTGAAACTACAACCGGCACAAGGTTTTTACAGTCTCCTGCCCATGTATTATCCTGGATATTTTTGTATTCCCCTTTGTAATAATACCACTCGCCATCCCGTGTAATTCCAACAGGAATAATATCAAATTTATCTTTGTTAATATTTTCAAGGACAGCAAATGCTGACTGTAATGATACATCATACTCTGTAGAATTTCCTCCAAAAATAACTGCAATTTTTTTCCTCTGCATATTAAACCTCTTTTCTGTGCTGCTATTATAAAAGCAACAGCACTCTTGTTTTGATACAATAAATTGTAACAGAAACAAGAGTGCTGTTCTTCTTTTTTCTTCTATAATTTCCTTTTATAATATTAACATATTTCTTACGGTTTTCCTACAAAACGGGAAGTTTAACGTTAAACTCTATTATTTCGTCTTCACTTTTTGCAGTTATTGTCCCATTATGGAGTTCCACAATTTCTTTCGCAATAGCAAGCCCAAGCCCTGCACCACCGCTTTGTGAACTGCGGGATGTATCAAGCCGGTAAAACTGTTCAAATATACGTTCCAGTTTTTCAGCCGGTATAGTATCACCATGGTTAATAAATTTTATAGATACTTCCTTTTTATCCTGTAATACCTGTATATTAATAACACTATCCTCAAAACTGTAAAATACTGCATTTCTTAAAAGGTTGTCAAATACACGCTGTATCTTGTCCACATCACACTTTAGCACCAGCCCAGGTGCTGCTTCCAACTTACATTCAAGCCCTTTTCCAATCAGCATAGGACGGAATTCAAATACAAGCTGTTCAAAAAGGCGGGTTAAATTAACCTTGCTGTACTGCAGGGTAATATTAGAAAGGTTAAACCTTGTAATTTCAAAAAATTCATTTATAAGTTCCTCGAGGCGTTCTGCCTTACCAAGTGAAATTGACAAATATTTTTCCTGTAATTCTTCTGATATCTGCCTTTCATCACGAAGCAGGGTCAGATACCCTATTACAGAAGTAAGAGGAGTTTTTAAATCATGGGCAAGATAGATAATTAAATCGTTCTTACGCTGTTCTGCTTCTTTTGCCAGGCTTGCATTTCTAAGGGCTGTTTCACGTATCAGGTTCATCCTGTCTTGTATATTTTTCATATCTTCTGGAAGTATAATCTGTTCATTTCCAGGGTTTGCAAGCTTCTCTGAAGCAATAATAACTTCATCAAGATACCACAATGGTCTTGCCATAAAATGGTATGTTATGAAAATACCACCCATTATAAGCGTCAGGCCTGCAAATACAAGTATATATTCCCTTATATATATTAAAACAATATATATAGGATTATTCTGATGCCATGTAAGCCTTGAACAAAAAGACCATAGCATCATTATAAGAAAAATAAAAGCGAAGAAAAATATAATAAGTGATAAAAAATACTTAAACACAATATTTCTTATAATTCTGCTGTTATAACTTCTTTTTGATTTTGTCCTGTTCAATAGTATAACCAACCCCCCAGACAGTCTTTATAAATTTTGGCTTTTTAGCAGGCTCACCCAGTTTTTCCCTCAGTCTGCCAATATGCGCCATAACTGTATTATTGTTATCAATAAATTTCTCACCCCACACATTCTCAAAAAGCTCTTCTGAAGAAATTACATTGCCACTGTGCTCACAAAGATACCATAATATTGAAAACTCAATGGGGGTCAGTAAAACCTCTTTGCCATAAAGTGTACACTTATGTGTATTTTTATTAATAACCAGTCCTTTTATATCATACTCATCAGTTTCTTTCTCCAGTTTTTTGCCAGAGTTATTATAATTCACGTACCGCCTTAACTGTGTCTTTACCCTTGCCACAACTTCTAATGGGTTAAAAGGTTTTGTAATATAATCATCAGCACCAATAGCCAGCCCCATTATCTTATCACTGTCTTCAACTTTTGCTGTAAGCATAATAACAGGATAGAAAAACTTCTCCCTGATTTTCTGGCAGATATGGAAGCCATCAATATCTGGAAGCATAATATCCAGTATTGCTAAATCTACTTCTGTTTCATTAATAAACTTTAAAGCATCACTGCCATTATAAAATTTGTATACTGTATACCCATCATTAATAAGATACACTTCTATTAAATCAGCTATTTCTTTTTCGTCATCTACTATAAGTATCTTTCCATCCATTGTGCCCCCTCTTGCCACTTCTAGTGGCATAAATAAAAAAACTGGTTATAACTTAACCTGCATTCCAACTATGTCCTCTTCTGTTATATTTCCTAAATCCTTTTGCATTGCTTTCATAATTAAGTTCTTGTATATATTCTATACCCACCCCTCCAAAATATAATGCCTGCTATACTAACACAATGCTTATCATATACGATATATATAAATATTATAATCATTACTTATATTTTCTTTATATATATTGTACCATACCCCAATAAAAAAAGACAGGATATTTTTATAACCATCTGCCTTTTTTCTATTCCATCGTTACTATTCACAGCTACGCTGTTCATAGTAACTAGCAGTGCTTTCAGCACT
>CAJTXH010000052.1 GCA_910580005.1 uncultured Lachnospiraceae bacterium
GACCTCGATTTTCGGTGTATCTTTTTTGAGGGTTAATTTAACAACCGTCTCAACGTGCCCTGTCTGAGGAAACATATCCACACAACACATCCTTCTGACATTATACCCATACTTATGTAACTCTGCAATATCCCTTGCCAGGCTTGTTGGTTTACAAGAAATATAAACCATTCCTGACACCTTCATTTCTTCACATATTTTCTTCAATGCTTTAGGGTTTACACCTTCCCTTGGTGGGTCAAGTATTATAAAATCAGGCTTTTCATCAATTTCCTCCAAAACCTTTAACACATCACCTGCTATAAATTTACAATTTCCAAGTCCATTATATTCTGCATTCTGTTTTGCTGCTTTTACTGCTTCTTCTACTATTTCGACACCTGTTACTTTTTTCACTACGGGTGCAATTATCTGTGCTATTGTACCAGTCCCACTATATAAATCAAAAACTATTTTATCTTCTAAATAATTATCTGTTTCTATACCTTCTATATTACTTTTTCCAATTTTTTCTTCTGGCATTTCTAAATTTTCTTTCTTTTCAACATCCCATGTACTTTTTTTTACGTACTGCCTGTCAATTAAGCCTTCTATTCCACTGGCTGGTTTTCCAAGTATATAATTTCTTGCACAGCTATACAGCACTTCTGCACCTTTTGTATTTGTCTGGAAAAATGAAAAAACTGATATTCTGAATCTAAGCCCAAGTATTTCTTCTGTAATCCAGTCTTTTCCAAAAATAATATGTGTCATATCACTTTTTACTACATCTCCAAGTCCATCATTTATAATATGGAGGAAGCCGGTAATCCTGCCCTCAAGTTCCAGATGCTGCAGCTCAAGTCCAAGTCCATAAAGACAATCCAGGCAATTTCTATATTCCTTCAGTTTATCAATTTTATCTTCATCCTGTTTATATGCTATTATATTGGTTTTATCCTGATTCTCCAGGCAAATATTATCACCAGATAAACTATTACCAGATTTGCTATCCTTGTCCTGTATACCTATAGTACTATTTTCTGGCAAACAAGACATATCCATATTAGTGGCGTTCTTATTATTTAAGCCGCTACAGCCTGCTTCATTACCACCTGCCATATGTTTGTCTTGTACTATATTATTTTCACTGCCTCCATATATGTAATCTTCCAGTCCTGATGCTGTTACAAGTGCCACAAGTATCTCCCCTGTTGATACTGAACGGCGCACAAGCAAGTGGCGCAATATGCCTGTATGTGTATTTTTATTATAATGTGGGATATTTCTTTTTAAAAAATATTCCCTTATACAGTCTGAAATTTTTGAATAATCGTTATTTACAATCTTACATCCAGATGCATTTATTATATCATGTATGCTTCCTTTTTTATGAAGTCCAAGCGAAAGCGGCCCGCCTTTATATTCATCACCAAATGAAAATTCCATTTTATTTCTGTAATTCCATATGCATGGGCTTGGAAATATTCCATCAAAAGTATAAGAATTTTCTTCAATCACACCATTAATAAGCTTTAATACCTGGTTTTTCTTTAATTCAAGCTGTGCCTGGTATGGTAATGTCTGGTAACTGCATCCCCCACATATGCCAAAATTTGCACATACAGGTTTTGCTGTTTCAGACGGAGATTTCCTAATAACTTCAAGCAGACGCCCTTTACATTTGCCAGCACGTGCCTTTTGCAGAATATATTTTATTGTCTGTCCAGGAAGTGCACCTTTCACTGTGACATGGTACTCATTTACAATACCATTTTTATCTGTTTCTTTTGTTAGGACTACTGCCTTATCTGGAAAAATAACATCTATTACAGTACCCTCATATATTTGTCCTTTTTTCATATATCCTCTGTCCAGATTTTTTGTAAAGGCAAATAATATAGCATAAAACACAAAATATACCTGTCATTCTGGCAAAATCCTTCTTTTTACCGTTACTATTCACCGTTTTTCCTGTTTCAGAATAACAAGCAGTACTTTCAGTGCTGGAATGCACATATTTTGCAAAAAACATGCAAAATTGCGCTGAAAAACCCATATTTCTGGATTTGTCCAACTGGGAACAGCAACCAGCTTGTTAAAACATATATGCCTTTAACCTGCCCTGGAACTCCTTTTAATAAATATTCTTTAAATATAATTATTTTATATAACCAAAACTTTTATTTTATAACCAGCTTTTATTTTATAATTAACTTTCTCACAATTAATTTTTATCATGCCATAAATTACTATTGTATAACCAGCTTATATTATACAATTAATTATTTGCCTTTATAATTATTCTGATTTACAAATAAAATCAAAACCATACATGATGCTTGTTTCAATCATTACATTATCTGGATTTTCAAGTTAAGCAGTAACTTTAACCAATAGCCGCAACATTTCCCAGCACAACTAATTTATTTGCAAATTCACTTATGCTTGCAAGTGCATTTCCTACTTCTGGCTGGTTTAAGTTACCTTCTATATCCACAAAAAACCTGTATTCCCAGTTTCTGTTTTCTATTGGCCTTGACTCTATTTTAGTCAGATTTAAACCATTATAATAGAAATTTGAAAGCATGTTATAAAGTGCGCCTGCCTGATGCTTTATTTCAAAAGAAAGGCTGATTTTTCCTGCATCTGGCAAAAATATTTTCTGGTTGGAAATTATTATAAAACGTGTATAATTCATACTTTCATGGTTTACCTGTTCTTTTATTATGTCAAGCCCGAAAATTTCTGCCGCACGTGTGCTTGATATTGCTGCCTGGGATTTATCAGCATCTTCTGCAACTTTTTTTGCTGCCGCAGATGTACTTGAATATGTTTTAGTTAAAATCCCTGGAGTGTTTTCAAAAAATTTTGAACACTGCATAAGACCCTGCGGATGGGAATACACCGTTTTAATATCCTCAAGTTTTGCGCCAGGCACACCAACAAGCGCTTGTTCAACTTTTATAACATGCTCTGCAACTATCGTTATATCATAATCAAGAAGCAGGTCATATATATCTGCAATGCCGCCTGTTGAAGTATTTTCAATAGGAAGCACACCAAATTTTGCTTCGCCATTGGCAACAGTTTCCATCACTTCTTTAAATGTATTTTTATTTATTGCTGTTATATCCTTGCCAAACACCTCTTCCATTGCCTGTTCTGTATAAGCACCATGTTCACCAAAACACACCACCCTTGTATCACAGTCAGTGTCAAATGAATTTACCTGGCGGAAAATCTGTTTTAATTCATTTTCAGTGCCAAGAACCTGGTACTGGTATTTGCGGCTTATTGATATAATCTGCCTGAACAAATCTTCTATTCCTGTTTTATTAAATTCGTTGTCTGAAAGACCTCTTAATATTTTTAACTTTTCTTCTTCACGTACAGGGTCGTAAACCTTTTTGCCTGTACTCCTCTTATACGCCGCAACATCTGTAGCAACTTGCATCCTTTCTTCAAATAATGCCGCAATCTGCCTGTCTATTTTATCAATTTTTTCTCTGCTTTCCTTTAAATCAATAACCATTTTACCACCATTTCCTGTTTTTATCTATTCATTTTATATATGCCATTTTTTGATGCATTAACATATAATTACTTGTAAAGTTTTTCATAGAAAGACTGTTCCTGGAAAAAAATATCCCTTTATTATTTTCCGCATCACTAAACCTGTGGAATACAGCTATTGCTTTACCAGTAATGCTGCTGTAATCTGGCTTATATGTACTGCCTGGCATGTACTATTTAAATAAGGCTGTCCTCACCTTTTATAACATTGCCGCCTGTGCTAGTACTGCCAGATGGTACAATCCATCTGACAGTACTAGCAGTTATTTAACCCCTTCAGTCCAGACAAAACTATGCATCTTTAAGAAATGCCACATAACATTTCTTTGTTTCATAAATATCTGCCTTACTTGTAATTTCCCAAGGTGCATGCATATTTAAAACTGCTACGCCGCAGTCAATTACTTCCATTCCATAAAGTGAAAGTATATATGCAATAGTTCCGCCTCCGCCAACATCCACTTTGCCAAGTTCTGCCATCTGGTAATTTACATTATTATCATCCATAATTTTACGGAGTGTAGCGAGATATTCAGCATTAGCATCATTAGAACCTGATTTGCCACGGCTTCCTGTAAATTTGCTAAATACTACACCTTTTCCACAGTATGAGGAATTTTTCTTTTCAAACGCATCTGCAAATAATGGGTCATATGCAGCATTTACATCAGAAGAAAGCATCCTGCTGTTTTTAAGGCAGCGCTTTAATTTTAATTCTGAATAGCTGCCTTCAAGGTTAATAAGTTCCGCAACTGCATTTTCAAAGAAATGTGACTGCATGCCTGTTGCACCAACACTCCCTATTTCTTCCTTGTCAACAAGCAGGCAGCAGGAAGTCTTGTCTACATTTTCCATTTCAAGCATTGCAGCAAGTGAAGTGTATGCACATACCCTGTCATCCTGGCCATATGAAATAATCATGCTCCTGTCAAGCCCAAGTTCACGTGCACCGCCCGCTGGTACAATTTCCAGTTCAGCAGACATAAAATCCTCTTCTTCAATACCATAAGAATCTTTAAGGATTTTTATTATATTTTCTTTTACAGCGTCTTTCTCTTCATCATTAAGCGGCATACTTCCAATTAAAAGGTCAAGTTTCTCACCCTCTATAACTTTAGCTGCCTTCTTGTCCATCTGTTCACCTGCAAGATGTATAAGAAGGTCTGTAATACAAAAAACAGGGTCGTTTTCATTTTCACCTATACATATTTCTATTTTACTTCCATCCTTTTTTACTACAACACCATGTATTGCAAGCGGTATAGTTACCCACTGGTATTTTTTAATTCCACCATAATAATGTGTGTCAAAATATACAAGCCCGCTTTCTTCATATAATGGGTTCTGTTTTATATCTATACGTGGTGAATCAATATGTGCACCAAGAATATTTAACCCGTATTCCATTGGCTTTTTGCCTATATTAAATAAAATTACTGACTTGCACATGCATGAAGCATATATTTTATCACCTGTTTTAAGAGGATTGCCAGCAGCTATTGCATCTTCAATTGAAATATAACCCTTTTCTTTTGCAAGTTTTATAATTTCATTGGTACACTCCCTCTCAGTTTTACAGTCTGATAAAAAGTCCTGGTAACTGCCGCAAAGCGCTTCAAGTTCTTTTAAATCTGTTTCACCATAATCTTTCCAAGCATTTTTTCTTTCCATAATATTTTTATCCTCCATTCCATAATACCATTCTTTTCGATTATACACCTGTAAAGCCCCAATGTCTAATACTAATTGGGGGTTGCATGACAAACGCATGAATGAATAGTTACTATTCATTTATTCATGCAGAATAAATTTAAATATAACTGCCGACAGTACAGCAGCAATCACTGCCTGCCTGGACTTTGCAAATATATATTTCCTGTTTGAAAGCCCTGTCCCTATAAGTGTGCTTGATGTCTGCGCAACGCTTGACATCCCTCCAAATGCACAAAATGTGCTTGCAAGTATACATTTTATATATAATGGCAGCGTTGTGCCAGCAAGCACTTCACAGCCTGTTGTTATTTCAAGTATGCCTGCCCCTGCAATTTTAATAATTTCATTGGATGTTACCATATTTTTAAAAAGTTCTGTAAGAATTGAAAATAATATTATATATCCGCCAACTTTAACTAGTGTTATTGCAGAACTTATTATGCTTTCATCCAGTGCTTCTATTAATGGATATTTTCTTCTTATGATGCCAGCACCTGTATTATTATTGGTTACATACTCTAGTCTATTCCTTTCAAAAAATGCATTTATAAATGCCGACATATAAATTATAACAAGCATTATGGCAGGCTGTTTAAGCCCTAAACATTTTATGCCTGTATATTCAAGCATAAACATAGGACTTGCGTTATTACAGAAACTTATAATATACTGTGCCTCACTCTTTGAAAATGCACCCGTTTTATACATATCTGCAACTGTCTTTGCACCCAGGGGGTAGCCTGAAAGCATACCTGTAATTGCAGGGTAGCACCCATTTTTAGAAATACCGGAAACTTTGTGTAAAACAGGATAAAACATATTGCTTATAAAGCTTGTTACATCCAGTTTTATAAGCATTGTAGAAATAATCATAAACGGGCATAGGGATGGTATTATAATATTGAACCAGAGCAAAAGCCCATTTTCTGCACCCTTGCTGGAAATATCAGGGAATAATACAAAAAGTAACACAAATATAACTGATGCCACAATAAATAACTTTCTTTTCATAAGCACACTTTTTAACCTTAAAATACAGCTTTACTTTATGCTATGATAAACTTATTAACATTATTCCCTGCCTGGTGCCTGCAAATTACCAGAATTTTTTCTTTTTGAAATAATAAAGGCTTGCTGATACAATCATTACACTGGCAGCAATTATAACAGGATACGCATACTGGGATTTTATTTCTGGCATATGTTCAAAATTCATACCATACCAGCCTGCTATCAGAGTAAGCGGAAGAAATATAGTAGTTACAATTGTAAGCATTTTCATAACATCATTCTGCTTTATCTCAATTTCTGACTGGTATACATCCTGTACCTGCATTGCATATTCCCTTAGCATCTGCGTTTCATCTGCAAGTTGTTCCATTTTACTTTGGAACATATCAAAAACTTTTATATCATCCTCATCAAAAAAGCCATTTTCATTAGCAGCAAATTCTTCTGCTGCTACCTTTAACTGTATATAATAATGATAGAAACGTGATATTAACTTTTTTAAATAAAGCATACGGTAACTAAACTTTTCTGCCCTGCCCTCAAGGACATCTTCCTCAATTACTGCAATATCCCTTTCAATTTTTTCAAGGAATAACAAATCTCCATCAATAAATAACATTAAAAAATCATATATAAAACGTGCAGGGCTGTAACTCCTGTGTTGCGGCCCTGCTGCAATCTTACTGGCGGCATCTTTTGCCTCGCCATCATCATCAAGTATAATTATCCTTTTATTTGTTATATATATTGCAAATGTTATATCCCTGCCACCTTTTATCTTTGATGGGACTTTAAATGCCCCAAATATATAATCAAGATGAAGTTCCAGCCTGCATGAATGCATTGTTCCAGTCTTGTGCCATATACCTGATTTCTCACGTAGTTCCAGGCTTTCATTCCATTCTGAAAACTTTACTACACATAACCCGTTATTACTGTCCCAGAAATTTTTTTCTTCTATCTTCTGTATCCCGCCTCCAGTAATAATGTAGTACACTTCCATACTCCTTCCACAGTAAGACATTTTTTGCTTACTTTGCTGTTTATTAGTCTTTTATAATATTAAAACGGCTTTCAATAAGCACCCAGTTTGCAAGAAAAAGCCTCATTATCTGCCAGTAACCCATACCCCTTAGTCCAAATTCTTCTAAAAGTGAAAACTTTGCATTCATGCTCCTGACATCCTCAAACCATACCTCATGCCTTATCCCATCTGCTATATAATTAAAGTATGGTGACTGTGCTATTTCATCAAAAAATATCTGTGCACCATTGGCAGCCGCAATTTCTACAGCTTCAATGTTTCCAATAGTTGTTGCTGATGTTTCACCTTTCACATATGGCAAAGGCCAGTCATATCCGTAATTTGGTATTCCAAGGTCTATTTTATTACGTGGTATCTGGGTTACTGCATATTCTACAACCTGCCTGACTTTGTTTATTGGTGCAACAGCCATAGGTTCACTATACTTATATAACTATCCATCATATAGGTAATATTCTTTTAATCTGTATTGTGGAATTTCATTCTTTATTATATATATTTTAGTTTGCCCTTTATAGATATATGTTATGTATAAATTCATTCTTATAAATCATACTGTCCTGTAATTTTTATTTATTTTTTTACTTTTACACTTTGGAAATGCATTGTAATCCCATATATGTGTTATCCTCATTTCTTTATCAGTTTTTAAAAAGAAATCAAGATACACATTTCTGTTATTAAAGCTGCCATTTACTATTGGGTCATCATAAGTGCAGTCTACATGATACCATTTATTTTTAATTTTAACCACATTCCAGGCATGTGCACCTCCTGTAACCATCTGGCTTTTTATTCCGTAGTGTTCCATTATTATTATAAATGCCTTGGAATAGCCATCGCATACTGCTATCCCCCTGTTAAATACGCCTTCTGCTGTATGGCTTATAGCTGGCACTGTACCTGTTTTGTAAAGTGTCTTGTCATATTTTACATTTTGTATAAGCCAGGCATGTGCAGCATAAATTTTTTCGTAGTCTGTCATTTCTTTTTTTACATATTTTGAATAAATAACTTTAAGACAGTTCTTTTTATTTCTTTTATAAACTTTTACCCTGCACTTTAATGCCATGCCTGCTGTTTTTGCTGTTACTGTTGTCATTCCTGCCTTTAAAGCTTTAATCCTGCCATGCTGGTTTACACTGGCAATTCCTGGGTCCAGGCTTTTCCATTTTACTTTAGAAGGTGCATTATATACATAAATTTTATCCTGTGCACCTTCAATATCTGTTAAACTGGCGGCTGAAAGCACTGTCTGGCTGCTGTCTGTTACAAGCAGCCCATATTCCAGGGCAGTTTTTTCTGCTTCTGAGCCTCTTTCTGCCACTACTGTAAGCCTGCTTTTGCTGCATCCATAAAATATTTCTTTTCCGAAATTTTTTACCTGTCCTGGTATTATTATCTGGTACATGGAAGTACAGAAAGCAAATGCCCTGTATCCTGCTTTTTTTACAGACCCTGGCAATTTTGCTTTCTTTAATGAACTACATGCTTCAAAACAGTTTTCTGGAACTGCCTTTATTTTACTATTTTTAAATTCTACATTTTTCAAACTGCTGCAATATGAAAATGCGCCATTGCCTATACTTTTTATATTACTTCCAATAACAACGCTGTTAATAATCCAATTACCATGGAATGCACCAGCAGCAACTGAAGTAACAGTATATCCGTTATATTCATCTGGAATAACAATATTTCTGTTGTTTCCAGTATATGAAACAACCTGGCATTCATCTGTACCATCTATGTACTTATAGACAATACCTTCTTCATTTGTAAATATATTGCCAGCAATACTGCCATCTTCCCCTTTGCAGTGTACAGGCTTTATAACAAATGCCAGCACAGGCAGTATAAAACATACTGCAATTCTAATTATTTTTTTATTCATATTTTTTATGATAACCCTGTTATTACCCCGTTATCATCTACATCTATCCTTTCTGCAGCAGGGTGCAGCGGCAGCCCTGGCATTGTCATTACTGTTCCTGTTATTGCAACTATAAATCCAGCACCAGCTGACACATATGCCTCACGTATATTAATATTAAAACCTGACGGCCTTCCAAGCTTTGTTGCATCATCCGAAAGTGAATACTGGTTCTTTGCCATGCAGACAGGAAGATTTCCATAACCAAGTTTTTCAAGTCTTTCTATTGCCTTTGAAGCAGCAGCATCATATGTTACACCATCTGCGCCATATATTTCCCTGGCAATAATTTCTATTTTTTCTTTTATCGGAAGCTCTGTGCTGTAAATTGGTGCATAATGGCTTTCTTCCGTTTCAGTGGTTTTTATAATCTTTTCTGCAAGCTCTGTACCACCATCGCCGCCATGCTCCCATACTTCTGAAAGCGCAAGTCCACATCCGTTTTCCTCACAATATTTCCTGATAAAACCAAGCTCTGCTTCTGTATCCGTAACAAAACGGTTAAGCGCAACAACACATGGAATTTTATATTTTGCTATATTTTCAATATGCTTGCCAAGGTTGGCAATGCCTTTTTCCAGTGCAGCAAGGTTTTCATCTCCAAGCTGGTCTTTAGGAATGCCACCATTGTATTTAAGTGCACGCACTGTAGCAACAAGCACTGCAGCATCCGGCTTAAACCCTGCTATACGGCACTTGATATCAAGGAATTTCTCAGCTCCAAGGTCTGCCCCAAAACCTGCCTCAGTAATTACATAATCAGCAAGTTTAAGTGCTGTCCTGGTCGCACGCACGCTATTACAGCCATGTGCTATATTGGCAAAAGGCCCCCCATGTACAAACGCAGGCGTATTTTCTACAGTCTGTATTAAATTAGGTTTTATTGCATCTTTTAACAGTGCTGCCATTGCGCCAACAGCATTTAACTGCTTTGCTGTAACAGGTTCCCCATCATAGTTATACGCAACTATAATCCTGCCAAGTCTTTCCTTTAAATCCTTTATATTTTCTGCAAGGCAGAGTATTGCCATAATTTCTGATGCAACTGTAATTATAAAATGGTCTTCACGTACAACACCATCAGCAGGCCTGCCAAGCCCTGCAACAATATTTCTTAAAACCCTGTCATTCATATCAACACAACGCTTCCATACCACCTGGTTAGTGTCAATCCTAAGTGCATTACCCTGCTGTATATGGTTATCAAGCATTGCTGCCAGAAGGTTATTGGCTGATGTTATTGCATGGAAATCACCTGTAAAATGCAGGTTTAAATCCTCCATCGGCACAACCTGCGCATACCCGCCGCCGGCAGCACCACCTTTTATGCCAAAACAAGGCCCAAGTGATGGCTCACGCAATGCTATTGCAGCTTTTTTGCCAAGCTTTGCCATAGCTTCCCCAATGCCTACAGTAGTTGTGGTTTTCCCTTCACCAGCAGGTGTAGGGTTTATTGCCGTTACAAGTATAAGCTTTCCATCTTTGTTATCTTTAACCCTCTCCCACAGGCCATCTGACAGTTTAGCCTTGTATTTTCCATAAAATTCAAGTTCATCCTCTAAAATACCAAGTTTATCTGCTACATCACGGATATGCAGCATCTCTGCTTCCTGTGCAATTTCAATGTCAGTCTTCATAAATATACCCCGTCTTTCTTTATACAAAGCGGCTAATCCACTTTACATAATCTGCTGCAATATTGTAACCTGTACATTCATAAAGCATACGTGAACCTGCCATCTCTTCAATCTCATTAAAAACCAGGTTTCCGTCTTTAGTAACTATAAAGTCAATGCCTGCCATGCCAATCCTGCTTCCGCCAAGCGCTTCTACAAATTTCCTGACATAGCTTTTCTGTGACTCTATAAGCTTATACTCACTGGCACTTCCGCCTAGTGAATAGTTTGAACGGAAATCATTGCTTCCATTCCTTAATACCGCTGCATATATTTCCCCTCCTACAATATATACACGTATATCTGAACTGTTGCTTTCAATCCTTTCCTGTATAACACAATCCTTACCCTTCAGGTTTTCCAGAATTTCTTTTAGCTTTTCTGTATTAGACGCACCATTGTCAAGCAGGAAAACCTCACGTCCTCCATGCCCGTCCACAGATTTAATGACAACATCATTACATGAATCACCTGCCAGGTTGCTTACAAGCCTTTTTAAATATTCATTATCAAGCAGTGAAGATAATTCAGATTTACTTACAAACCATGTATTAGCAGCCCATTTATTGCTTTTGACTTCGTATGTAAGATGCTCTGACAAATACATTGCAGCCTCATACTTATTATTGCCAATATGCACCAGGTATGCAGGGTTAAATACTGCTATGCCTTTATTTTCATAATGTCTGCTTACCCTGTAATCCCTTGTCCTGTTAATAACAATATCTGGTTCTGCGCACTCTAAATGCTCTTCTTCTGGCACATATTCAAAATTAATGCCCTGGTTATCCCCCTCAGCCTTAAGTTTTTCAATAAATGACTTATTCTTTTCTGCTTCACCACTTTGGTAAATTATATATCCTTTCATATACATCCCCCAGTCAGCCAGGTTTATATTACTGGCTATATAAAATTTGTGTGCTTTGCTCCAATTTTTATTTTTTCTTCCACCTCCATGTCCATCTAGTAACAAACATTTGTTACCTGGTTTAATATATAAGAAATTATCTTATCAGCTACATTTATTCCAGTGCAGTCAAATATATTTTTAAAATGTGCATTAGAATTGGCTTCACATACAACCTCTGCCATGCCACTGTCTGTAAAAAGCAAGTCTATCCCACCAAAACAAAGCCCAAGGGCATCTGCTGTATCAATTGCAAGCTGGCACTCTCTGGCAGACGGGCTGTAAGGTTTCATACATGCGCCATTTGTTATATTGGCACGGAAATCGCCATTAACAGAATACCTGTACATAGCAGCTACCACCTCACCGCCTGCAACTTCAATCCTTACATCCCTGCCACTGCTTTCTTTAATGAATTTCTGGTAAATATGCGGCGTGCCTCCAAGCCTTAGTGTGGTTTCCCTGAGCTGCTCCATATTTTCCGCAAGGTATACCTGCTTGCCAAATGAACCATAACATTCTTTAACTACAACCGGCAGTGAAAGTTCTTCTATAACTTTACCAAGAAAATCTGTATTTGTATAGCCTATATTAGCATATGCCATAGGTGCAGTTATTGATGGTATAAGTGGTATCTGCATATCTGGCTGTTTATCCTGGTTCCATTCCCATAGTTTCTGGTAAGTTAAAGATTTATCATCACAAACTGCTGTTGCTTCTACAGAATTACATACAAATATATTTTTTTCCTGGCAGATTTTTTCTATCTGCCTTCCAAGCCTTATATCTTTATCCCAGAATAAAAGAAATAAATCCCCTTCAAGCGCCCTGGAAATTTTTTCTTCACCACAAATGCCATAAGAACAAAGTATATCTGAATTTTCAATAATATCCAGCTCCACACCCTGCCTTTTTGCAGAATTTTGCAAACACTGGTAATGTTCCATAAATTTTTCTGTCTTATAAAATGAATTTATCAGGATATGCCCTTTAATACTGTCCATTCTGCATCCCCTCCATGCCGCCTGCTTCTGAATAATTCTGTAATGTTTCCTCTATCTCACTCTCAGTAACTGGTGGTACTTTGCCAAGAAGCAAGTCAAAATCATTCATTGTCATAAGTATTTTACGTGGTTTCGTACCCTCAGCAGGCCCTACAACTCCTGCTTTATGAAGCTGGTCTATAATTCTTCCAGCCCTGTTAAAGCCTATAGAAAAACGTCTTTGCAATTGTCCTGCCGCTGCCCTGTCTGACTCAATTACAAACCTTCCAGCATCTTCAAAATATTCATCCCTGTCAGATTTAGGCTCTTTCTGTTCCTTTTGCCCCACACCGCCTGCTTCCTCTTCCACTATTTCGGTAACATTTTCATTATAATCTGGTTCTGCATTATTACTACGTAAAAATTCAACTACATCACTTACTTCTTTATCTGAAACAAATGCCCCCTGTACACGTACCGGCTCTGAATAACCTGATGGAAAGAAAAGCATGTCACCTTTTCCGATAAGTTTCTCAGCGCCGCTCTTATCAAGAATTGTACGTGAATCAATTGCTGATGATACAGAAAATGCTATTCTTGACGGAATATTTGCCTTAATTATACCTGTTATTACATTAACAGAAGGACGCTGCGTCGCAAGTACAAGATGGATGCCTGCCGCTCTGGCAAGCTGTGCAAGCCTGCATACAGCATCTTCAACCTCTTTGGAAGCTACCATCATAAGGTCTGCAAACTCATCTACTATTATTACAAGTGATGGCATTTTAACATAACCAGCGGCTTCTGAATCTTGCACAGTTTTTATTTTCTTATTATATCCTGTAATATTACGCACACCAAGTTCTGTAAATTTATTGTACCTGTCCATCATCTCACGCACTGCCCAGTTAAGCGCCGCAGATGCCTCTTTAGGGTCTGTCACAACAGGACAGAAAAGATGTGGTATGCCATTGTATACACTAAGTTCCACAACCTTTGGGTCAATCATAATAAGCTTAACATCATCTGGGTCAGCCTTATATAAAATACTCATTATAAGCGTATTTATACATACAGATTTACCCGAACCAGTTGCACCAGCAATAAGGAGATGCGGCATTTTGGCAATATCCGTTATAATAATTTTGCCGCCAATATCCTTTCCTACTGCAAATGTAACAGGTGATTTTGACTTGGTAAACTCTTCGCTTTCAAGCAGCTCCCTGAAACCTACTGAACCAGGTTCAGGATTTGGTACTTCTATACCTACAGCGGACTTGCCTGGTATTGGCGCTTCAATCCTTATGCTCTGTGCTGCCAGGCTTAATTTAAGGTCATCTGCCAGGTTTGTAATTTTATTGACTCTTACACCCTGTTCTGGAAATAACTCATATCTTGTAACAGTAGGCCCGCATGTAACAGCACCCATCTGTACATTTACATTAAAACTTTTAAGTGTATCCTGGAGCTTGCCAGCTGTATTGCGTAAATCATCATCTGTCATGCCATTAAAAGAATCCTCTGGTATCTTAAGCAAATCTGGATGTGGGAAAATATACTCTGGTTCTGGCAGGTCTGCAAGTGCAGCTTCTTTGCTGTCATTTAATGCATTAAATGTACCAGAAGCAGAAACATAATTATCACCGCCTATCCTGCCGTGGCTTGTAGTACTTCCAGGTTTTTTATATGCTGGTACAGAAGAAACCACAGGCTGGCTTGCAGGCTTGTTTTCCTCCTGGCTTGCAGGCTTGTTTTCCTCCTGGCTTCCAGAATGCCCGCCTTGTGTCTGGGATACACTGCTGTCTGGGATTTTTTCTGCTTTTACAACATTGCTTGTGTTATTTTCCATAATTCCGTCTGTAGTATTATCTTCTGGGGCTTTTACTAGTATAAGATTATCATTAATAACATTGCTGCCATCACCAGCATCATCTGTATTAAAGCCGTTAAACCTGCTAAAGTCTTCTGGTTCTGTTACTTTTTCTGGCATTCCGGTTTCCATATATTCTGTAGTATCTTTTATAGGGAACAGCGGTTCTTGCATTGTTTTCTGTACAATATTGCGCTTTTTGCCAAACTTTTTATTTAATTCATCACGGAATACAGGAATATTTTCTATATTCCTCTTACGTCTTTCGTCATCAGTTTCCTGCCTTTCAGTTTCCTGTCTTTCAGTTTCTTGTCCTTCAGCCTCCTGTTCTGGCTTGTCCATGCCAGTAAAAGGAACTACAGCCTCTTCTGGTTTCTTTATTGCAGGTTTTTCTTTTTGGGAAGTTTTTTTATTACCTGCAACAATTTCCTCCATTGTACTTGTACTTCTGCTAATTGCCTGTTTACGCTTATTCTCTTCTATCTCATCAAGTGCCATGTTCATTTCCATAAGGTTTACCGACTGCATTGCATGGCTGTTGCTTCTTGCATGCTGTCTCTTTATGGATGGCTGTGGTATCATCCTGTATGAAGGCGCTTTGTAGTCTTCTTTGCTGCTTATCTCTTCATATGTATCTTCCATTTCCTGTTTATATGCATTTCTTTTGCGCAATGCTGCCATAAACTCTATTCCATGGAAAATAAACAGACATAATACAAACAGTGCCATCATTATTATCACAGCGCCAACTTCCCCTGTAATTTTAGAAAATATACTGCTTATAATCCTCCCAAGTATGCCAGGGTTGCCTTTTCCTTTTTCAACCATATCACTTAGCGTCAAATCCATACATTCAAAATATTTTTTATGCATTACATTGTTGCTTGTATAGTATTCTGTAATTATCTCCTGCCCTGATAACAAATCTGAAATACCAAGTACAAGCCATACCGCTGATGAAAAACTTATAAGTTTCCTTGGCACACGGCGGTCTCCCTGGTTGACAAGCCCAAATATATATCCAATTATAATTCCAGCAGGCAAAAGCCATGCAGCCCACCCAAATATGCCAAAAAATATCCCACCAGATATCTTTCCAATAATACCTCCCAGCCCAAAATAACTCAGATACAGAAATACTGCAATTATAGCCATTACAATAAGGGTTATAGCTGTTTCAAATGCCATCTTGTCTTTGTATTCATTAACATCCTGTATTTTCCGCTGGTGTATATTCTCTTTATTTGTTTTAGTTTTTTTACCTGCCGCCTTTGAGGATGTTTTCTTAGCTCCCTGGCTTCTGGCTCTTGTATTAGTAGAACTGTTTGCCGCCGCCATTCTGACAACTCTCCTTTTCATCATTACTAGGTTCTAGCCTAAAAAATTATAACCAATTGCGATACTTCCTGCTATTATACAATATATTGCAAAATATTTATACCTTTTGCCACGTACAAGTGCCATCATAAAACATATTGAAAAATATCCTGCTATTGCCGCCACTACTGTAGCTATAATACAGCCTGATACATCATCTTTTGCAATAGTGCCTGGCTGTAAATCCTTAAGTTCCAGGACAACAGCACCAAGCACAGCAGGTATTGACATTATAAATGAATACTTTACAGCAAATTTTTTATCAAAACCACATAATATGCAGGCTGTTATTGTAGTTCCTGAACGTGAAATGCCAGGCATTGTTGAAAGCCCTTGTGCTATGCCAATAATTCCTGCATCCAGGCAGGAAGCTTCTTTAGGTTTCTTACCCCCTGCATCTGCAACATCTGCAATAACCAGAAATGCAGCCGTAACAAAAAGGCATACACCTGGAACCATTATCATATCATTGGCGGCACCAATAATATCTGAAAGCATGATGCCTATTATCCCTGTAGGTATTGTTGATACTATAACCAGCATAACAAACTTACGGTATGAACTTTTTATTATATGCCTGTATCCCTTGCTACTTTTAAATATCCTGGCAAAAAATATACCAATATTAGCGAAAATATCTATTACAATATGTATTCCCTCAGATACTAGTTTTGCTATATCTTTATGGAATGCTATAAAGATAGCCACCAGAGTGCCAAAATGCAGCATAATGTCAAAAAACATGCCGCCACTTCCTAAATCCACCCCAAGTACCTGTTTAATTATAATAAGATGCCCTGAACTGCTGACAGGCAGAAACTCAGCAAGCCCCTGCACCAGACCAAGTATAACAGCTTTCCATACTGGCATAGGTAACACTCCTTACTATTATTACTTTACCATTTTAAGGTAACTATTTGTCTATTATAACCATTATTATGGTGAAAGTAAAGCCCATGAATATGAGATAATTTCCAGTTATCATTTGTTGGCAGCCGGACGCAGGGTTTCCGTGTCCGTCTAAAACATATTCCACTCCAGGGCACGCTTGCGCTACGTCAGCTCACGCAACGGCGCATAAAATCCCTATGCCACAAAAAAATGTGGCATTGAGTACGGGATTTAAACGCCGGCGGAGCTAAAGTGCCCCTGTCATGGAATAATGTTTAGCCTGGACACTAGAAATCTGCTGTCTGCTGGCAGAGCCCAGAATTATAACTGGAAGTTATGTTGTGTGGCAGGTTATTCAGACAGACGGAAGATACATGAACATTATTTTAATATTTGTACAACAGCAATTGAAAAATATAGAATATAAGTAAAAACTAACAAAATAATCCATCAAAATACAATTTCAAGTTATCTTAACCGTTATGGGTTTTATTATAAATTTACAATAACAGGTTTCATGTGCCAGATGCCAGTAATATTCCGTAAAAGGGGCACTTTGGCGTCGCCGGCGTTTAAATCCCGTTTTTTGGGATTTTATGCGCCGTTGCGTATGCCATCGTAGCGGAAGCGTGCCCCTGTACGGAATATTCTGGCTCTGGCACATAAACCGTCCGTTCTTA
>CAJTXH010000053.1 GCA_910580005.1 uncultured Lachnospiraceae bacterium
GACGAAAAAAACGTGTCAAAAATCCTCGAATTTAATTGACTGTGAATAGTAACAATTCCTGTCATTCGGGGTTACAATTTCCACAGGGGTTATACCCTGCATCTTCTGCGTCATCTGCTGTATTAAAATATACCCTGTTTTCTTCATCCGGGACTGAACCACAGTCCTTTTCATGGAACTTTTTAGAATTAACATTACCTATATAAGCCCCTTTTTTCTTTGTACTGTTTTTCCTTGTACTGCTGCTGTTATTTTTCTTTCCATTTCCTCCAGAAGATTTATTAACATTAAATGTTATATTTTTTCCATTACTTGTTGCAATTATATCGCCAAGCTTGTCAGTACGGTATATATCACATCCCATCGCATTAAGCCTTGCCATTGTCTCATCTGCCGGATGTCCATACTTGTTGTCCTTTCCAGCGCTTATAACAACACTGTCTGGTTTTAATGCCTGCAAAAATGCCTGCGAAGAAGAATATTTACTGCCGTGGTGTCCTGCAAGGTATACATCACATGATAAATCAATATTTGTTTCAAGCATTTCATATTCGCTTTCTATCTCTGCATCACCTGTAAGTATAAATGAATTATTCCCATTAACAAGTTTGATTGCAACAGAATAGTCATTAGCATCATCATAATGCGTATCATTAGGTGCAAGAATTGTAAACTCTGCATTGCCTATCTTATATTTTGTACCAGTTTTGGGATATGTAATTTTTATGCTCTTTTCTTTAAGCAGGCTGGTAAATGACTTATAAACCTTGCTTTCTGCCTTATAATCTGGTGCAATCACAATATCAGCATCATAATTTTCCAGTGCCCCTACTACACCATTTAAGTGGTCTGCATCATAATGTGTTGCAATAATATAGTCAAGTTTGTCTACAGACTGGTCTTCCAGATATGAAACTACCTTTGATGAATACTTGCTGTCACCGCCATCAACCAGCATATAACAGCCATCACTCTCTATAAGCGTAGAACTCCCCTGCCCCACATCAATAAAATGCACTTCAAGGTCTTTACCAGCACTTGTCTGTACACTGCTGGCATTTTTTTCCTGGCTGCATCCTGCCAAAGAGAGGCTTAAGGCCAGGAAAAGTGCAATAAATTTCTTTATATTAAAAATTCTTTTATCCATAATTACTCCCTATGCTGCATTACTTAACATACACAGCCATTCCATAGTTTGCAGGCAGCATAAAGTGCACCCTGTTCCCTGTCACTCCTATAGAAGCACTTTTTGCTTTTTTATCTGCATATGGTGCTTTTATTATACTAACTGCCTCTTTTGCTTCAAATGGCAGGTCAACATAAAATACTGCTGGCTTGTCATCACTATTAAGCCCTGTAATAACCGCAGAACCATCTGACATCCTCCCATATGCATACTGCCTGTTTGTAAGGAACATTTCCTTATATTCCCCTGTATAAAGCTCTTTATAATCCTTTTTAGCCTGCCCAAGCTGCATACAGAGGTTTGTTATTACATTTTCCTCATAAGCATCCTTAAAATCCTCTAATTCAAGGCATGGCCTTAACCCCCAGTCAGAACCATGTTCTTTTTTGCCTTCCACGCAAAATTCTGAACCATAATATATTGATGGTATACCATATAATGTATATAAAAGAAGCGTTATATTATACATATGCTCTTTTTCAGCCAGTTTTGTATAAATCCTTTCTACATCATGGTTATCAATAAATGTATAAAGCCGCCTGCCGCCACACATTCCAAGAAGCCTTTTCACTGAATGGGCAATCTCAAAATAATTGTGGTCATTATGCCCTGAATAAAGCCCTTTGTGTAGTTCATAATTTGTCACAGAATAAAGCATGTCCTCATTTGCCCACCTGCTGTAATCACCATGTATTACTTCACCCATCAGCCAGAAGTCTTCTTTCAGGTTGTTAGTAAATATGCGCATGTCAGCCATAAAACCAAAATCAAGCACATCTGCTGCATCAAGCCTTATACCGTCAATGCCAAACTCCTCTGTCCAGAATTTGATAACATCAAATATATAATCCTTTACCTGCTGGTTTCTCTGGTTTAACTTAACAAGGCTGTTATGCCCACCCCAGTTATCATATGAAAACCCGTCGTTAAACTCATTACCGCCGCCAAAGTTTACATTGCAGAACCAGTCCCTGTACTGCGAACTTTCCCTTTTTTCTTTTAAATCCTTAAATGCAAAAAACTCCCTTCCAACATGGTTAAACACACCATCCACTATAACATGCATATCTTTATTATGGCAAAATTCCACAAAATCTTTAAAATCATTATTAGTGCCTAAACGGCAGTCCACTTTTTTATAGTCTGTAGTTTCATACCCATGCCCTGTTGACTCAAACAAAGGCCCTATATAAATTGCCGTACATCCAATCTTATATGCATGTCCTGCCCAGTCCTTAATTTTATCAAAATGGCTTCCAGCCACTCCTGTATTTTCCTTTGGGCATCCACATAACCCAAGTGGGTAAATATGATAAAAAACTGCTTTATTATACCATTTCATACCAATCCTCCATGCTTTACATGGACGGTTTCTGTGACAGAGCCAGAATATTCCATACAGGGGCATGCTCCCACTGCGATGGCATACGCAGCATTGCTTATATCCCGTTTACAGAATATTACTGGCATCTGTCACATGAAACCTGTCACCATAAATTTATAATAAAACCCAGAATATAATATAAACAACGTTTCAGTTATAATTCTGGGCTGTGCAAGTAAACAGAAGGTTTTCAGTGCCGATTGGCGGCATAGGGATTTTATGTGCCATTAGGCTGACGTAGAGGGAGCGTGCCCTGGAGTGGAATAATCAGCCTGGACACGTAAAATCCTGCGTCCGTTTACCAGCACAGAATATTAACTAAAATACTTTTTCTTTTCCAAGAAATTTTTCTTCAAATTCCGCTACTGGCACTGGTCTTGAAAAATAAAATCCTTGTATATAATCTGGTTTTAACTCCCTTACACACCTAAAGTCCTCTTCTGTTTCAACACCTTCATAGCAGACTTTTAAATTCAGGCTGTGTGCAAGCTCTGTAAACTGCTTGACCACCATATAATCATACTGGCTGGCTTTTATTCCTCTTATAAAAGCCTGGTCAATTTTAACAAGGTTAAACATCATTTCCTTAATATACCGTAAATTAGAATAACCTGTACCAAAATCATCTATTGCAAGGTTTAAGCTTCTTTTGTGGAATGATTCTAGTATATTTTGTATGGTATATCCAGACTCAAGCTCACCGCTTTCTGTAATTTCAAACAAAACATTGTTGCTGCTAAAACCATATTTTTCAATATATGCATCAATATCACTTATAACATTGCTTTTCTTAAGCTGTACAAATGAAATATTTATATTTACCCTGAAACCAGGACATCTTTCCTGCCATTTAAGGCACTGGCGCATAGCCTCTTCAATAACCCACCTGCCTACTGGTATTATAAGCCCGCTCTCTTCAAGCAGCGGTATAAATACACCTGGCGAAACCATGCCAAATCTGTCATTCTTCCACCTTAAAAGTGCCTCTGCCCCATATATGCAGGCTTTCTCCATATTTATAATAGGCTGGTAGTAAAGTTCAAAACCTTCAAATTTATTTTCAGCAGCTTTCCTTAATTCTTCCTGCATTTCAAGCTTATGTACATATTCATTATAGTCATTCTGTTTATAACATACGCTTATGTTTTTGCCACGGATTTTAGCAATTCTTAATGCAAACTCTGCCCGCTCAATATAATCAAGCCCAAAATCATCATTTTCCGTAAAATACACATATCCGCCTGATATTGTATAAAACAGCCTGTACCCTTTTTCACCTATCCTTTCATCTACTGCTGCCCTTATTTTTTTATATACTTCTTTGGCAGGGTCATTAAGGACTGGACTTATGTTTTTACAAAAAACCATAAGCTCATCACCACTCATACGGTAAACTTCTGCCATGCCACCAACTGCTTTTATAACACATTTTGCAAGCCCTTTTAATGTAGTATTTCCTACTTCCTTGCCATATCTCTCATTAATATCTTTAAAATTATCTATGCCTATAAGCAACAGAAAGCCTTTTGAACCGCAATTATCCATATTAAGGATATCCTGGCGCAGCCTTACTTCACGGTAAAGCCCTGTTATATTGTCAATCTTGTTTTTTCTGCCAAGCTCTGATATCCTGCCTACAAGGTAATGTGCCTCGCCCTGTTCATTATATATAACCTGTCCACGGCAGCTTATCCATACAGGGCTGCCATTTTTACTAAGCCATTTATATTCCATATCATGTTCCTTAAGCTTACCCTCTTTAATCATTTTCAGGTTATTTGCAAGCATGTCCCTGTCCTCAGGATGGATAGCCGTGCTTAATATTTCACTTGCATTATAAAAATCAGAACATGGTATATTAAATACTTCTGCCCCACGCTCTGTAATATTATAATGGTCTTCTATAAAATCTAAAATAAATAAATAGTCGTCTGTACATTTTGAAAGTATTTTAAATACATCATTAAACTGTCTAAACCTATTTAAGCTCTCTCCCATAATGTATACTCCTTTCCTGTTAATAAGCCCTGCCCGCCTTTTCAGTACTGTATTTTTCTTTACACCTAATTATATAATAACGTAAGCCAAATGCCAACATAATTATTGATATTAATATACAGATTAAGAACAAAAATGCCATAACTGGGGAGTTCCCACCAAAAACAAACTGTATAACATACGTAGTTGAATTAAATACAATATGGACTGCTATGGAACAAAGTATGCTGCCTGTTGCATAGACCACCATTCCAAGTACCATTCCAAGCAGGAATGCATATATGCCTTGTACCAGGTTCATATGGTATATGCCAAAAAATGCCGCCTGTATTGCATTGGCCGTCCAGAACGGGAATGCAAGATGCATACGGTCAAATATTGCCCCACGGAATATAATTTCCTCAGATACAGGGCCTATTACAAGCACATATGCAAATGTAAGCAGCCCCCCGCTGCTGTCAAAATTAGACATAAGTTCATTATATTTACTAAATGATGAAGGAAATAAGTTTATAACCATTGATAAAAAGACTGTAAGCGTAACACATGCCCCAAACCCTGTAGCAGCCATACCTGCTATATTAGCAGGCGTAAACACCTTCCTGTAATCCATTCCTTTTACACGCCAGCTTGAACGCAGATAGAGGACAAGACACCATGCCATTGACAAAAATGCACTAATTGCAGATATCCACATAAGGCTGGCTGTATCTGCAAATGCTGTTTGTGTAATGCCTTCAAGCACGGCGGCATATGATGCACCTGAAAATATTTTTATAAAAATGCTGCTAAATATATAAATAAAAGATGCAAAAACCTGCATCAGTATAATGCCACCGAATATAAGAAGTACTTTAATACAGCAGCTTATCCTTAATTTAGCCATATATACCTCCTATTTTAAATATTCAAGTCCGGACTTACATTGTTAAACCTTAAGCCCGGACTATTAATTAATTTATAATATGTAATCATTCTCATATTTATTTCTTTCTTTGTAAAAATTCAGGTATTTTTATCCCCCCGTCATCTGCCTGCCTGTTATATGACGGTGTTGGCATTTTTACCATACCTGGGGCAGCTCCTGCATCCTGCTGCATAGAATTCTGCTGCATCTGCCCTTCTGTCCTTGATAAACCTGGTTTAGTGCCTGGCTTTATAAATGGCGCCTTTGGCTGCTCCTGTTGTTTATTTTCTGTTTCAAGACCTGTTGCAATAACAGTTATTTGTACAAAATCTGTGCTTGAATTATCACTTATACCAAAGATTATATTACTGTCCTCCCCTGTAAGGTCTTCAACAAATAATGCTGCTTCACTTGCCTCCTGGAGTCCTACATCACTTCCTGAAATATTTATAATAACATGAGATGCATCTTCAATAGTTGTTTCAAGAAGCGGGCTTGAAATAGCCTGCTTAACAGCGTCAAGACATTTATTATCGCCACTTCCTACGCCAATTCCAATATGTGCTATGCCCTTATCCTTCATAACTGTACGTACATCTGCAAAGTCAAGGTTTATAAGCCCTGGTACATTAATAAGGTCTGTAATTCCCTGTACACCCTGCTGCAATACCTCATCCGCTTTTTTAAGGGCATCAGGTATTGACGTACGCCTGTCAATTATCTCTAAAAGCTTGTCATTAGGAATTACAATAAGTGTATCCACATTGTTCTTTAGCTGTTCAATTCCTGAAATAGCATTTTTCATACGGCTTCCTGCTTCAAATCGGAAAGGTTTGGTTACAATGCCTACAGTGAGTATGCCTAGTTCTTTTGATATTTCTGCAACAATAGGCGCTGCACCTGTGCCTGTGCCTCCTCCCATGCCACATGTTACAAATACCATATCAGCTCCCTTGACTATCTCTGTAATCTCCTCACGGTTCTCCTCTGCGGCAGCCTTTCCAACACCGGGGTCAGCCCCTGCACCAAGCCCCCTTGTAAGCTTTTCCCCTATCTGGAGGCAGACAGGGGCTTTACACTTCAAAAGATGCTGTTTATCTGTATTAATACAGATAAATTCCACACTTTGTATCCCTTCCTCTATCATACGGTTGACGGCATTATTTCCACCACCGCCAACACCAATAACCAAAATTTTTGCGGCCAAATCTGCCTCGTTTGTTTTTATCTCTAACAACGTTGCTCCTCCTTCAATCATGCAATCTCATATTTCCTTAACATATATAATACTAATTCATTAGAAAATAATCAAGAGAATGTTTGTTTTTTTTAATCTTAGTTCTGTTTTAGCACAATCTTGTCACCAGTTTTATAATTTTCCATATCAATAGTACCACTAAGCTTCTTTTTCCCTGTTGTCACAAGAATCTCTGACAATGCTGCAAACTGGTCGTTATACAGCTTTTTCTCACCAAGGTGTACCTGGACATTGCCAGAATACAATGTTATATCGCCATCATTAATATGTATCCTTTTAACACTGGTTTTATAATGGCTTATAAGCTGTGATACATTCATTATTGCATCAAACAATGTTTCATCCTCTACTTTGAATTTCTCACCAATAGAGAAATCACCAAATTTAATGCCTGTAACTACAGGGACATTCTGCCTGCGCCTGGGAAGGCTTTCTAAAACCCTGCCCTCTTTGTCAAAATACACATACTGTCCCATATATTTAATACACCCGCTTACAGTCTTATCGTATACATACAATATAACTGTGTTGCGGTCTTCATAATATATATCTATATCTTCAACAAACGGAAGCTGGCCTGTTTTAAAAAATTTATCATATAGCCTTAATGTAAGCCCGTTATCTAAAAACTTCCATGTAAATACAGAAGCTTTTATTTCCTCTTCTGTATAAATTTTTGTTCCCTCTACTTTAATTGTATCTATATGGAATGCAAAATAAATTACACATACCAGTAAACATAAAATAATAACCGTAGATAATATTTTTTTTAAACGCCGCATTACTAATCCTTCTGTAGTATTACTTCTGTTTTATCTGCCTTGAAACACCAAGCACAAGCCCCATTTCCGCCATCATAATCATTTCAGATGTACCACCATAGCTTATAAATGGAAGTGGTATGCCGGTCGATGGTATGGAATTAGTTACTACTGCAATATTTATTACAACCTGTATTGCAAGCTGTACCATTACCCCCACACAAAGCATTGTGCCAAAAATATCAGGTGCATGGCAGGCTATTACTACTATACGCCAGAATAACACAAGAAACGCAAGTATTACAAGTGCTGCACCAACTATACCGAGTTCTTCGCATATTACTGTAAATATCATATCATTATATGCCTCTGGGATAAATCCAAGCTTCTGCATGCTCTGCCCAAGGCCTTTCCCAAAAAGCCCCCCGGATGCAATTGCATAAAGCCCTTGTTTTATCTGCTGTGCATCAGGATGTGTTTCAACATTAAGCCATATCTGTATACGTTTCATCCTGAACGGGTCGCCAAATACTATGTAAAGCACTATTGCCGCCACCAGAAGAAGGACACATACTATAAAATACCCTTTCTTATTGCTTGCTATAAAGCACATGCCTACTGATATGCCACCTACTATTATTGCAGAACTTAAGTTCTCTTTTGCTATAAGCATAACCAGCGGCATCATATATGCCATAACACACATAAAGCCCATAAAACTGTCCAGTGCTTTCCTGTTTTTATATACCGCATACGATATAAACAGTATTGCGGCAATTTTGCTTATTTCAGATGGCTGGAACTGTATGGGTCCAATTTTAATCCACCTCTTTGCACCATTATATTCCTCACCTATAAATAATACTACAGCCTGCAGCGCAAGCGCCAGCAGGTAAACAATATGTGTAAGGGACAGTGAATACCTTTTGCCTGTTATTTTCTGGATAAATATCTGGTAATCAACCTTGGAAATAATAATCATAAGTACAAAGCCAATACCAAGCCCCTGTAACTGCGACTTGACAAAGCGGTACGGCTGGTTAAATGTTGAAGCCCTGTAGTAACCAGCGCTATATATCATCAGTACACCAAATAATGCTATGCAGGCTGTCATAAAAAACAGCATATAGTCATATTGTGTAAACGGTTTTACATAACTTTTCTTCTGTCTGGCTGTACTGGGCATCCTGCTAATTCCCCCTTCCATCTGGTATAGCATTTATTCCTGCCGCTTTACAGGCAGTCTGTTTACATACTCTTTGAATTTCCTGCCTCTTTCCTCATAATTTTTAAACATGCCCCAGCTTGCACATGCAGGGGATAAAAGCACTGCCTCTCCTTCTTCTGCCTCACTGCTGCTAATCTTTACAGCTTCTTCCAGGGAAGATGCTTTTATTATATTTTTAAACCCTGCCTTTGTGGCAGCATCTGCAATTTTATCTGCTGTTGCCCCTATAAGCACAAGGCATTTTACCTTATCTCCAAATGAAGCAATCCATTCATCATAAGATGCCTGTTTGTCATACCCGCCGCCTATAACAACAGTTTTTGTTACCATAGCCTCTACTGCCTTTATAGCTGCATCTGGGTTAGTTCCTTTTGAGTCATTGTAATACTTTACGCCGTCTGCTTCACGCACAAATTCAATACGGTGTTCCACTGCATTAAATTCCCTTATTGCTTTCCTTATGCAGTCCAATGGCACACCAGCATGTATTGCCAGTGCTGCGGCTGCCATAACATTTTCGTAGTTGTGCTTCCCAAGGAGTTTCATGTCATGTATGGAACATATCTTTATACGCTCCCTGTCCTTGCCACAATATATTATATCCCCATCTTCAAGCCATATCCCCTGCTCTAATATATGCCCGCTGCTGAACCAAAATACATCAGCATTGATACTGCCTGCAATTTTTCTTAAATAACTGTCTTCATAATTGAGCACACATATACTGCCTGGCTTCTGGTTCTTAGCTATACATGCTTTTGTATCCACATAACACTCCATTGTATGGTGCCTGTCTAAATGGTCAGGTGTGATATTAAGTATTGCACTCGCTTCTGGCTTGAATGTATGGATTGTTTCTAACTGGAAACTGCTAATCTCAGCAACTACAACAGAATTCTCTGTCATTTCTGCCGCATATTCTGTATACGGAAGCCCGATATTGCCAACAACATACACATCATCAAAGTATGTTTTCATTATTTCACCAGCAAGTGCTGTTGTAGTAGTCTTGCCATTAGTGCCTGTTATGGCAAATACCCTGCCATTGCCACAGACATATGCAAGTTCAACCTCACCCCATACAGGCTTCCCTTTCTCCTCCAGTTTAAGGACAAGCGGTGAATCCACTGGCACGCCAGGGCTTATAACTGCAATGTCAATACTGTCTGTTATGCTTTCCGCTGGTTCTCCTGTTACAAGCTGGAAATTAAGCCCTGGCGGAAACCTTGAAAGGATTTCATCCCTGGATAAACTGCTGTTGCCCTCAAGTACAATAATAGATGCACCAGCCTTTAAAAGAAGGGTTGTTGCAGCAACGCCGCTTTTACCCGTACCAACAACTAAAAATGTTTTGCCACTAAACTGCATATTATTCCTCATTCCTTTTTATTATGCTGCCAGCCTGGTTTACAAATATAATGAAACCAATGACAAAAGGCACATTACAGCAGTAAATATTGAAAAAACTGTAACAACTTTTGTTTCTGACCAGCCACACTGTTCAAAATGATGGTGGATTGGTGCCATTTTAAAGAACCTTTTACCACCACTTAATTTAAAATAAACTACTTGTATTATTACAGACAATACTTCTATAAGGTAAACTGCACCAGCAATTACAATAAATACTGGCAGTTTAAGCATAAGCGCAGCAGAAGATACAAAACCGCCAAGCGCCAGTGAGCCTGTATCACCCATAAATACACTTGCAGGATATACATTATAAAGCAGAAACCCCATAAGCGAGCCTGCTACAGAAGCAGTAACAGGGGTTATGCCGCTTTCCATGCCAGAAGCTGCTACTGTAAAAAATATTGCTACAAGCAGTGTAACGCTTGACGCCAGTCCATCCAGCCCATCTGTAAAATTTGTGCCATTTACTGTACCAAGCATTACAAAGTAAACAAATACTATAAATACTGGCAATGGCATTGTTACATAGAAACCATCTTCAATACCCCCTGTAAATGGAATAAGAAATTCAGGTTTATAGCCAAGCTTTGCAAGATAGTAATAAACAAAAATCCCTGCAACAACTGCCTGTAACACTATTTTCTGCAACGGTGTAAGACCAAGCGAACGCTTCATCACCACTTTAATATAATCATCCAGGAAACCTATCATACCAAAACCAGTTGTTGCAAAAAGAACTGGAAGTATTTCACTGTTCCCCTTAATATACATAAGCGATGTAACTGCTGTACAAGCAAGTATAATAAGCCCGCCCATTGTAGGCGTCCCTGCTTTTTTCAGGTGCGCATGCGGGCCGTCATCCCTGACGTACTGTCCAAACTTCATTTTTTTCAGAAAAGGTATTATTATGGGACACAACACTACACTTATGGCAAATGCCATAAGTACGGGTATCACCGTACTCATGTAATCCATAACCATCCTCCGTCTGTTGTCTGTAAAGAACAGTACAACTACAATTCTCTAATTGTAATCCAACCTCCTATATAAATCAACCTATTTTTTAATTATTTACCATCATTTATTTCAGCCCTTTCAGCTCCCAGATAAGGCAGTGCATCATCCAGAAGTTTTGAAATAACTGGTGCTGCTATCTGTCCGCCATAATATATCCCCTCTGGCTCATCTATAAGCACAAGTGCAAGCACAACAGGGTTATCTGCTGGTGCAAAACCAAGACATGACGCAATATATTTATTACTGCTTCTTGGAAGTTTTTCTGATGTACCTGTCTTGCCTCCTACCTTATAGCCATCAACAGATGCCTTGCTTCCACCGCCCTCTGAAACTACTGTTTCCAGTATAGCCCTCATTTTATCAGATGTTTCCTTTGATATTGCACCTTCTGTGCCTTCATACTGGAATTTCCTTACAACACTTTTATTACTGCTTTCCACACTTACACCAAAATGCGGCACAACCAGCGTACCTCCATTTATTACAGCACTTACTGTTGAAAGCAGCCTTACTGGTGTAAGCTGGAATGACTGCCCGAATGACATGGTTGCCAGTTCAACAGCCCCTACATTTTCTTTCTTATGCATTATTGTAGCAGCTTCACCAGGCACATCTATGCCAGTCTTTTTTAGTATACCCAGTTTATCCAGGTATTCAAACATCCCATCTGTGCCAAGCCTTGCACCAACCTCCATAAAAACAGGGTTACAGGAATTCTGCACGCCCTGGACAAACGTTTCACTGCCATGTCCTGAAACCTTATGGCATCTTATCCTCCTGTCCTCAACAACTTTATAACCTGGACAGCTAAATGTATCAGTTTCTTTTACAACACCTGCCTCAAGCGCTGATGTTGCCGTAAATACCTTAAATGTTGAACCAGGTTCATAAGTATCACTTACACACCCGTTACGCCACATCTTGTTAAGCTCCTCATTAAGCTTTTCCTGCGTCATATTAGAAGAACCCTCAATTTCATATGGGTTATTCAAATCAAATTCTGGTACATTGGCCATAGCATATATCTCGCCATTCTGTGGGTTTAACATTATTATGCGTACACTTTTTGCTTTCTTTGCCTCCAGTACATCCTCTGCCGCCTGCTGCGCAAATTTTTGTATATTTATATCAATGCTTGTGTAAAAACTATTGCCTGCTACTGGCTCTATCCTGTCTTCTGCCTTGCCTTCAATTTCAATGCCCCTGGCATTAGTCATTGTAAGAATGCTGCCATCCTCCCCCTGCAGGTATGAATCATAGCTCACCTCAAGCCCTATAATCCCCTGGTTATCTGCGCCTGTAAAACCTATAACCCTTGATGCCAGGTTTCCGTATGGATAATACCTTTTATAATCTTCATCCACCATTACCCCGTCAAGTGCCATATCCCTGATTTTATCAGATGTTTTTTTATCAACATTTGACTTTATTCTCTCAATAGAGCTTACTTTCTCTACCCTTTTACGTACCTTTTCCTCTTCAATACCAAGTGTTTTTGACAGGACAGATATAACTTTTTCAGGGTCAGTAATCTGGTTGTGTATTACTGATATTGTAGATACTGGCTTGTTGCCAGCAAGCACTACCCCGTTCCTGTCATAAATTATGCCTCTTTCAGCCTTAATGCTTCTTTCCCTCTGCTGTACATCCTTTGCCCTTGCGCCATAATAATCTGCCTTGCCAAACATTAAATAAGCAAGTCTGCATAATAACGCAGCTGTTAATATGCAGACCATAACATAAGCAAATATAAGCCTTTGTCTTTGCGCTGTTTTACAATTCTTCATAATCCTGCTTGCCATATATAATTTATTAATATAGCTTATTAACATTTATGAAAAATATTCCTGCCAGTGCCTGCCCTGGTCAGTCCTGCCCCGCTATGCCATAATCCTTATTCGAAAATCCTCCCTTAGGGGCATCATAGAACCTTCCATCCTTAGTTGAAGGCAGTTTTATCTTTGAGGCCTTTTTCTTTCTTGACTTTGCAGTACTTTTACCAGGATAAATGCCAAGAAAAGGAAGTACATCTTCCATTACACTGCTGGCAAGGCCTGAAGCATAAAAACTGCTGTGTGACTGGTCTTCAACATAAGGTTCATCTATAATTACATAAATTACAACTTCTGGTTTGTCTGCTGGTGTGCAGCCAATAAATGATACAAGGTAATTTCCTCTGCCCCTTGGCTGTTTCTCAGCAGTACCAGTCTTGCCTCCTACATCATATCCCTTAACCCTGGCAGGGCTTGCAGTGCCATCTTCATCAGAAACCGTCTTATACAGGTATTCCCTTATAGCCTTGCTTGTTTCCTCTGTTATAACACGCCTTACAAGAGCGTTGTCATTAGAAGAAACAACTGTGCCTGCCTCTGTAGTAATTTCCTTTACTACATGTGGCTGGTAATATGTACCACCATTTATAACTGCAGAAAATGCTGCTGCCATCTGCACCATTGTAACAGTCTGGCTCTGTCCAAAACTTGATGTTGCAAGCTGTACTGGTCCCATTGTGTTTTCAGTAAATACTGCACCTGAAGCTTCACCAGGCAGGTCTATGCCAGTTTTTTTGCCAAGCCCGAAATTATTTATATAATCCAGGAAACTTGTCTTGCCAAGGCTTTTGCCAAGACTCATAAGCACATCATTACATGACCATTTCAGCGCCTGGCAGATAGTAGTATATCCATGCCCGCCCCTTCCGTGGGCAACACATTTAATATACCTGTCAGACACCTGCTGTCCGCCATCACATTTATAATACCTGCCAGCAGAAGTAACACCTTCATCCAGTGCTGCTGCTACAGTAAGGGGTTTTAATACAGAACCTGGCTCATACGCATCGCTTATACAATAGTTCCTCCACAGTGCATTAAGCTTTTCAAGTTTTTTCTCTTCATCCATTTTTTCCAGTTTTCTTTCAGAATAGAAATCTGATAAATCCCTAGGATTATTTAAGTCATAAAAAGGATATGATGCCATAGCATATATTTCCCCATTATTAGGGTTCATTATAATACAGCCAATATTGTCAGAACCAGTTTCTTTCTCAAACTTTTCCATATGTTGTTCAAGTATGCCCTGTACATTAACATCTATTGTAGATACAACTGTACTGCCATTAACAGCCGGTTTAACAGTCTGTACAAGGTTAAGCCCTGAGTCAAAATAGCCATACCTCCTTCCATAAGAACCATCTAATGAAGAATTGTACTGCTTTTCTATGCCCCATGCCCCTTCTTCATTAGAAGTACAGAAGCCTGTTACATCACATGCAACTGTTGAATATGGATAATTTCTCACATATTCATCTTCAAACCATACCCCTTTTATTTTCTTAGGGTTCTTTTCTTGTAACCGTTCAAACTTTTCAACACTTTTTGCATCAAGGTGTTTGAATTTCTTCATCACATAATACTGTGATGAAGGGTTTTTCTTAAGGATTTTTTTAATCCTTCCCTGTGGTATTCCAAAAGCCGCATAAAGTGCATCCAGTGTAGGCTCAAGGAATGTTTCATCAGACAGTATAAGCTTAGGGTCTATTATAAGGTTATAAACCTTTATGCTTGTAGCAAGCTTATTACCATTCCTGTCTGTAATATCCCCCCTTTTATACTGTACTACATTACTTATATAACTCTGTTGTGCAAGTACTTTTTTTTCATATGCATCACCTTTATTTTTGCCAAGGCAGATAATCCGTACAAAAAGCACAATAAATGCTAATAATACCATGCCAAAAATTAATAAAAGCCTTGCATACATAAACTTTCTGGCTATACGTGCTTTCCCTCTTGTATCTGATGCTCTTCTCGCCATAAAAATCCTCCATGTTGGTTAAAACGGCACAAATTATCAGTCCTCTGGACCAGGTACATCTCCATATTGTTTTACCATATCGCTCTTTTTATTCTTATATTTATATACCTTATTGCCATCAGCCATAACCATATGGAGTTTTTTAGTTGCACGCTTATATATCTCAGCAAGGTCAACACTTGCAAGGATTTCATTGTATTTTATTTTATTTTTCTCCTGCTGTTCTTCAATCTCTGTCTGCATTGACACAATTTCTTTCTTCATGCTGCGCACCTGGTTCTGTGTATGTATATATGCAAATGCAACAAACATTACAACCCCCAGCACACAAACCATAAATGCAAAAGACGCCCCGTCAATACCAGCCATTTTTGCAGGCTGTTTTTCCGGCCTCCTGTTTGGCCTTTGCCTTGGTACTTCCCTTTCCCTTCTCTTTGGAACAGCGTTTAATTGTCTTGCGGTATTTCCATCAATGCCTTTATAATAGCTTCTTGTATTCCTGGCACTAACATTCTGCCTGTATTGTCTCTCTCCCCTTCGGTTTGACACATCAGCCATATAAACTCCTCCTCTAATTATGTCTGAAAACTCTTAGTTTTGCGCTTTTGGAACGAGGGTTCTGTTCCATCTCCTGTTCACCTGGAATTACCGGCTTCTTACTAACCACCTTGCCTTTTGAAATATTTCCACACACACATACTGGAAAATCCGGTGGACATGTGCATGGATTTTCTGCTTTGCGGAAAGCCTGTTTTACAATTCTGTCTTCAAGCGAATGGAATGTAATTATACAAATCCTTCCTCCAGGCTTTAAAATATCAATCATGCCATTAATGCTTCCTGAAAGCACATCTAATTCATGGTTAACCTCTATCCTGACTGCCTGGAAAGTTCTCTTAGCAGGATTCCCGCCCCGCTTTTTAAACTTCATTGGTACAGACTGGCTTGCAATCTCTGCCAGCCTTCCTGTTGTAAGGATTGGCTTCCTGGCACGTTCTGCTACTATATGCTTTGCAATATTTTTAGCAAACTTATCCTCGCCATAATCCCTTATTATATGAAACAGCCTGTTTTCAGGATAAGTATTTACAACATCAGCAGCAGTCAGTTCCTGCCTGTTATCCATACGCATGTCAAGTGGTGCATCCATGCGGTATGAGAAACCTCTTTCTGCTGTGTCAAGCTGGTATGATGACACACCCAGGTCAAGAAGTATGCCATCCACCTTTTCAATGCCAATCCTGTTAAGGGCTTGTACCATATCAGAGTAATTTTCCCTTATAATTGTTACTTTACTGCCAAATACATGCAGTTTTTCTGTTCCTGCACTTACAGCATCTGCATCCTGGTCTATCCCAATATAGCGGCCTTTGCTTCCAAGCTTTTCACATATTTTAAAGCCATGCCCTGCGCCACCCATTGTGCCATCTGCATAAATCCCATCCTGCTTTATTGCAAGCCCTTCTAAAACTTCTTCAAGCAATACAGGCTTATGTACAAATTCCATAGCAGCCCTCCTGGTTAAATGCTGTAGCCAGCAGTTTATCAATATTATCAGTATTTATATTGGAATACCAAGTTCATCCATTATCTGGCAAAGTGAAGCCTCATCTTCTTCATCTTCCTCTTCAAGCCTTTCTTTATCCCATATCTCAATACGGTTCATCATGCCTATAAAGATTATATCCTTTTTAAGACCTGCCTTGTCCCGTAATACAGATGGTATAAGAATCCTTCCCTGCTTGTCAGGCGTAACCTCCATAGCCTTAGAAAGGAACTGGCGCTGAAGCCTCCTTGTCTTCTGGTTTGATGGAAGACCTTGCAGCTTGTCCACAAAACTTTGCCACTCCTGTAACGGATAAAGGAAAAGACATCCATCAAGCCCAAGCGTAATAACAAATGTATCTCCCAGGCTTTCACGGTACTTCGCAGGAATGATAGTTCTGCCTTTTATGTCAATGGTATGTTCATACTGCCCCATAAACATGGCATGCACCCCACTTCCTGCCACCTTGTATGGCTTTTCCCCCACTTTCATCCACTTATAGAATATAATATAACTTTCAAGTAGATTTAGCAAGCATTTTTTACTAAACTTGCCATATTTTTGATATAATTATCAAAATAATGCCTGGGTAAAAGGTACTTTAACCCAGGCATCATAAAAATAAAGGTATATTAAGAAGAAGTTTTTTCTAAAACAACAAAAAAAGCACTTTATAAAATTATATCATAGACTTTTTAAACATTAAATATAAAAGTCCTTTCATATTCCTCCATCTTTAATTTCTCATTACGTCTATCATGCTTTATTTGCTCATTTAGTTCTTTA
>CAJTXH010000054.1 GCA_910580005.1 uncultured Lachnospiraceae bacterium
GTTTCTTCAATGAGGAGGACTATATACGGTTAAAAGACAGTTTTATACTTGATGCAGAAAAAATGAAATATGCCCGTAAAGATATGTATGTGCTCCATCCTCTGCCACGTGTTAATGAAATCGCAACTGAAGTTGATGATGACCCACGTGCTGTATATTTCAAGCAGGCAGAATTTGGCGTATATGTGCGTATGGCGCTTATTATGATGCTTTTAGGGCTTTCTTAACTAAAATTAATGTATAATACAGGAGGATTTTAATGTTAAATATAAGCGGATTAAATGAAGGGGTAGTAATTGACCATATCAAGGCTGGCGGTGCAATGAAAATTTATGAATACTTAAATCTTGAAAAGCTAGACTGCCAGGTTGCCATTATTAAAAATGCACGCAGCAGCAAAATGGGAAAAAAAGATATTATCAAAATAGAAGGTCCTCTTGATATAGACCTTAATGTACTAGGTGTGCTTGACCACAACATCACAATTAATATAATAAAGGACAACCATATTTCAGATAAAAAGACCCTTGACCCTCCGGATATGGTAACAAATATAATAAAATGCAAAAACCCAAGGTGCATTACTTCTGCAGAATATAATGTGCCGCATAAATTTAAGCTTACAGACAAGGAAAACAGGATATACAGGTGTGTATATTGTGAATCAAGGTTTAAAGGCAATTAAACGAAAAAAGCAGTTTTACTATATAATTTTAATTTTTTTGGGGGAGATACTTGTATGGGGAAGAAACAAAAAGAACTGCTTATTATAATGCCTGCTTATAACGAAGCTGGCAATATTGAAAATGTACTTGATAAGCTTGAAGCACCTGGGATTGCAGGGATTGCCGATTTGCTTGTTATGAATGATGCCTCTTCTGATAATACAAACTGGATTGTAAAGGAACGTAACCATGTGCTTGTTACACATGTGTTTAACCTTGGATACGGAGGGGCTTTACAGCTTGGCTATAAATATGCAATAAGGCGTGAGTATAAATATGTTATCCAGATGGATGCCGATGGCCAGCATGATGTATGCAATATTCCTGTTATTTATAAAAAACTTAAGGAGGCAGATGCTAATGGCCGCTGTCCCGATATAGTGTTAGGCTCACGTTTTTTAGAAGAAAGCTCTGAATACAGGGTTTCTGCTGCTAAAATGATTGCATATTATATTTTCAGAAAAATTATAAAGATAACAACAGGAAAATACATAGCAGACCCGACCACGGGCTTGCAAGGGCTTAGCCGGCGTGCTGTGCTTCATTATTCCAAATACAGGAATTTTGATGATAAATATCCAGATGCAAATATGATTATACAGATGCTGCTGCTTGGATTCAATATTGAAGAAATCCCGGCAGTCATGCATTCAAGGGTACTTGGAAAAAGCATGCATTCAGGCTTAAAGCCGCTTTTCTATATGTTCAGGATGTTATTTTCGATATTTGCAGTAATATACAGGATTAAAGTTTTAAGATGGGACAAGGTTGAATAAGGAAGCAGGGTGGCTGTATGTTTGGGTTTATAAATAATTTCAGGGCTGGCAGCAGGAAGTACATAAAACTTGACAGGGCAGGCCTAAGGGAAAGCAGGGAAGACTTTGCAAATCCAGGAAGAGGATGGTACAGAATTTATACTTTTAAGCTGGAAACCCTGGATTATAATGAGCTAGACTGGCTTTATTATGATGAAAATGAAACACTTGCCCTGGTTTTAATTGATATTGGTACATACAGCAGCAAAAATATTGATAATGATGCATTGGATTTTTTTAAGCATATACTCGGAAAATTCCAGGAAAAGGGCAAAGATATAATACTCAGGATTGTCTATGATACAGAAGGGAAAGGCATACAAAAAGAACCATCCCTTTTTTCACAAGTAACAATACATATGCAGCAGCTTGGAAGCATTGTAAAGGAATATGCCAGCAGTATTTTTTTATTCCAGGGGCTTTTTGTTGGAAGCTGGGGTGAGATGCACACCTCTAAGTTCTTATCTAAAGAAAAGCTTGAAATCCTTTATGCAAAGTGGGTGCAGGAAACCGGCGGAAGCGTAAAAATATCATTCCGCACGCCTGTACAGGTAAGGATTGTAAAAGGAAAAAACAGCAATGGCAATGACATAGGTATATTTGATGATGCCATATTTGCATCACCAACACATCTTGGAACATTTGGCACCGGGGATGAAAACAGGTGGGAAGAACCCTGGTGCAAAAACCAGGAACTTGGATTTGCCAGGAAAATATCAGAAAAAGTACCATGTGGCGGCGAAGCGGTAGCAGGTGAAAGCCTTCCCACACCAGATGAAACTGTAAAGTTACTAAGGGATATGAATATAAGTTACCTTAATTGTATACATGATGCCAGGATTTTGGAATACTGGAAAAGCCAGGATACAAAAGAGTATGGCAATATTTATTCATATATAAGCATGCATCTTGGATACCGCATAACTGTAAAGGATGTAAAACTGTCCAGGGATGGCACCAGCTTAAAAATACTGCTGGCAAACAGTGGTTTTTCCTGTATTTATTTTGAAACATGCCTGGAATTTGTTATTGAAGAACCAGATAGCAATACGTCTGTAGAGGAAATCCTGTTTGATGCCAGGCAGCTTATGCCAGGAAGCACAACAGAAGTGGTTATAGGCGGTATTGGAGATATTAAAAATGGCAGCAGGCTTTATCTTGGACTTTTAAGGAAACATGATAAAAAAGCTATCCGTTTTGATAATGCTAACGCCAGGGAAACGGTATTCCTTGGAAGTTTACTTACCAAGGAATGACAGCGTGCCAGCCAGGTACCCATATTGCCCAAGTGGTGTATCTATTGCATATTTAATAGTTTCACCTGTTTTGCTGTCAGCCGTACCCAGATAAATATTATAAATACCTGGTTCCATGCTGCGTACATTAATTGTGGCATAAAGTTTTATTTCTGATATGCCATTATCTGGTGGCTGGACTTCAGGTGTTACTTTATATATCTTGTTTGTTTCCTGGTTTATACATGTAATAGTATATACAAGCGGATAATAACATGGGGCAAAACCTGTATTTTCCAGGGAAACAGAAAGTGTGGCTGTTTCATCACTGTATGGTTCAAATCCAAGTGCACTGGAGTTTATTGTATAACGGAAACCAAGGTGTTTTTCTATATATTCATAACCATTGCATCCATTAAAAATGCCGCTTCCATTATATACTGAGGCCTTCCACTTATCCAGCACACTGGCATCATACATTGAATTAAGGTATGAAACATGCATTTTACACAAATCCTTAACCGCATTGTCTATATCGTTTAAAGGGTTTTCTGTTATAGCCTCACCGCCATTAGGCACTGTAAGGCATAATTTATCCTGGAATTTGATTTCCTGGCCACGTTCCCCTTCAGCATAAGTGCCTGAGTCTGATACAGAAGAAAGCATCCCGTCATTAAAAAGCCCCATCCTTCCAGTTACGAGCCCGCCTGTTCCTTCTGTTATAGTGCGCAGCTGTGAAGGTGTGCGTACAGCAAGGAATATTGACGGGTCAGACACATTATAGAGTTTTTCTGCAAGCTGTATTATATCATTTGTATCCTGGTACGCAGAACTGTGCATCTCACCATAACTTCCTATATACAGCCCTTGTAATATATAAATGCTTTTTGCATATTTATTATAGACAGAGGCAGTCTGTTCTATATGTCCAAGTATAATATTTATATCAGAAGGCTCAGTAGCAGGAGCATCGCCATCCCAGTCATATAAAAAACGCAATATAAGCTGTTTATTGCTTCCTGCCCATGCAGCAAGTATGCTGTCAAGCTGTGAAAGCGCACCACTGCTTAATGGCATATCTTTATACATGGATAAATTAACCTGTACCATGGCGAGCCTGTCTTGTATTTCATTTATATTGCCAGGCAGTATATTTTCACCAGGATTAATTCCAGTAATTTTATATGGATAAATCTGGTAGAAACCACAGTAAGGGTTATCCAGTGAACTAGTGGTTATATTACATTTATTATGTTTATATCCAACAGGAAGATAGTAAGAATAACGCCTGTATGCATAGTATGCTGTAATAATAGAAGATATTATTAATAAAACTGTTGCCGGAATAATTAGTTTTTTAATCTTCATAAAAATCCCCCGTGCTGCGCCTGCCTGCCAGTCCAAGCAGCATATCTACTTCATTTTCATAAGTGATTTTCTTTGCTGCTGCCTTTTTCCCAAACTCTTTCCGTTTTGCAGGATTGTCCAGAAGACCTGCTATTGCATTTTTAATACTAACTGCATCAAGGCTGCACAATATCCCGTCTATGCCGTCCTCAATCTGCTCCCTGTTGCCGCTGCTGTCAGAAGCAACTACAGCACATCCAAGTGTCTGTGCTTCCTGTATTGCAATGCTTTTTCCTTCAAACCTTGTTGCATGTACATAAAGCCCTGCCTGCCTGTAATATGGATATGGGTTGTCTACAGCCCCACATAGCACAAACTCCCCTCTAAGCCCTGCATCTAATATACACTGTTCAAGTGCCTGCCTCTCAGGTCCTTCACCAAGTACATACCAGCGCACATTATAGCCGTCTTCTTTTAAAAGGCGCATTGCCTCTATTGCAACAGGATATGCCTTCTGGTATGTCAGCCTGCCGACAGTAAGCAGCCGTATTCCATCAAAGCCATCATCAAAACCGCCTGGCTCTTCTGCAAGCTTCCTTAAACGCTTCTGGTTAATTATATTATGGAAAACCTTTGTTTTATTCCTGTATTCTGGATAAACTTTTAAAAACTGGCCTTTTACTTCATCTGATATAGGGAAAACTGCATCAAACTTTTCATAGCACCCTTTGTCAAGCTTTCTTGTATAACCAGCTCTTTTATAGTCAATATGTATAAAGACAGCCTTTTTCTTTGCATTTACATGTTCTGCTGTGTAATAAGCAGAACCGCCCTCAATATATGAAACTGCCAGGTCATACTCCTTATCTGTAAATTCCGCCCCGTCTGAAAGCACACGCCATAGAAGCTTGTCAGGCCATATATGGTGCGACTTTGCCATATCTGCAAAGTTTGAAATAATATAAAAGAAATTTTTAAATAATGCACCATGCCTAAAAACCTGGCAGGCAACCTTCCTGTACATATAATGCCTGCCTTTATTAGAAAGAACAGAAAAATGGCTGTACTTTTTATTTAAAAGTTTTACCCCTTCAGGAAGCCTGCCTGCAAGCTCCCCCTGCCCCATTAATACATATACATCTATATTGTATTTATTGTTGCCATTGCTGTCTTTAATCCCTGCAATTATGCGCAGCAGTTCAAGAAGTGCAGTTTCTGCGCCTGCCCTGCTTAAAGTGTTAATTACAAATAAAAGTTCTTTCTTCACTTCTCCCCTCATTTCTCATCTATACTTGCCATAATGCCAGTTTCATGTATAATTCTTTCATTTTCTTGGTTAAGAAGTGATACCTGCATTGCAAGTTCCCTGTTTTTCATAATAAGGACTGATACAGCCGTACATAGTGAAAATATTATTAAAAGCAAGAAACAGAAACATATTATTAATAATGTTATTACCAAGTCACCATCCATACAGAAATGAAGTATTATTCCCATTATTATTAGAAATGTAGAAAAACTGCCTATTAAAAGCCCTATTTCATCAGACAGCCTTTGGCGTACATATGCATTAATATCAAGAAGTGTCAATATTATACCTATTACAATACATGATATTTTCAAAATATACATGTTTTAAACCTGCCTTTCTGCGGCTGTCAGCCCTGGATATCTGTTCTTTTATAAACAAGGCCTGATGGTTTTATGCCCTTTCCATGTGGAAATAAAACCCCGTTACAGAAAATATGTTCATCCATATGTTTTTCTACCCACCTAAGCCTGTAATAAGCGGTTGTAAAGCCACAGAAACTTCCTGCTGCAACACCTGCGCCATACCATAAATCTTTGTAATCCATTGAAATTAACGACCCTGCAAATGTTACTATGCAAAACACTGCTGTTGCCAGCACTGCGCCTGTAAGGTCATTATAATAGTATAGAAATATTACTTCTGCATAAAGCAGGAAAAGTATAAAATATCCTGCTGCAAGGCATGGGTATATCTGCATTACCAGCCCTGAAAAACCATAACGTGGCAATAGTATTACAAATAATATAAATATTATTACTGATATAATAAACTGTATTCTTACAAGATTGAGAAGTTCTGCTGCAAGCTGCCTGAACATCCTTTTCTTTGTATTTTTAATATCTGCCCACCTGCCGCCAATAACTGCCTCAGAATATGCCTTGTACCTTTCGTGGAAATGCATTTCCACACGTGCAATAAAAATTATTGTAGAAGAAATATTTGTAAACATTGCAAGGCATGTTGCAAGGTCATATGGCGGCGCATATACAAATGAATGTGCAACTTCCATCTTTAAACTGCCTGTCCAGAATACGAAATTGTGTATATAAAGCCCCAGTGAATACAAGAAATTTGCAACAACCAGTTTCCAGTATTTTATAAAATATGAAAGCACCTTCTTGTACCGGTTGCTGTTCTTTTTAAAATAATGCCTGACCGTAGCCATTTCAAGACATGCTGTAAGGAAAAAGCCACATGCCAGTGAAAGGAGCATACTATATAAAATTTCTCTTTCAAACACCCTTACAAATAAAAGTGACAAAAGAAACGCAAATGCCATTCCTGCCAGGAAATAAAATGATATCCTGGAATAATCCTTGCATATTGACAAGTAAAGCATCGAATAAAATACCAGCACAAGCGAAATATATGCACAAAACCCTGTAAACACAAATAACAGGTTTACATGTCCTACAAGATATTCCCATATGCAAAAAGGTATCCCTATAGTACAGCTTAAAATTATATTGAGTACAAGCCCAGTATAATAACATGGAAGTATATCATCATAGTCTTCATCATATATTACATCTGACATGTACCTTGAGAGCACCGCATTAAAAGGTGACGCTGAAAGCAGCGAAAATATAAATATATATAAAAGCGTACCTGCAAAAAGCCCCCTTCTTGCATAACTTGTTGAATCATATCCAAGTACATTGCCCATTAATATTACATTGCCTATAATTACAAACATAGGGGCTATTGTAACCATTGCGCTGTAACCGAACCCAAGCAGGTTTGTTGCAATGGTTTCTTTTCCAAATATCCTGCTTAGCCTGACGCCTATCCCAGCCATATATAACCCATGCCTTTCTTATCTGCCAGCTTTATTAAAGCCATTATAAATCTCCTGGTATGTTTTCTTCATATCTTCCACTTTATACTTTGCCATCATACGGTTATATCCGTTATTGCCATATTCTTCCCTTTTTCTTCTGTGTTTTGCAAGGTAAACTATAGCATCTTTAATCTCCTGTACATTCATGATATGCACAAGTATGCCAGAAGCGCCAATGCCGTCATCCTCACCATATATAAGCCCGCGGCAGTTGCCGACATCTGTGGCTATCGCAGGTTTTTTTGCTGCATACCCTTCAAGTATTGTAAGAGGCTGCCCTTCGCTTATGCTTGTAAGTATTGTCATATCCATCCCTCCAAGGTATTTTGTTACATCTATCCTTCCTGTAAACACTATATCAGGGACGCCAAGCAGCTCTACAAGCTCAAAACATTCTTTTGCATACTCCTCATCTTCATCAACAGGCCCCATTATCCAGAGCTTCAGTTTTGGCACTTCTTCTTTCGCATATGCAAACGCACGTATAAGAGTTTTTACATCTTTAATTGGTGTAACCCTTAATACTGCCCCTACATGTATTTTATCTGGTTCAATCCCTATGCTGCTGTCCGGCTCATATTTTTCAAACCTTTTCCAGTAAATTCCATTTGGCGTAACCCTTATCTTTTCTTCAGGGCATCCAAGCTCAACCTGTAATTCCTTTGCATGGGCATAAAGGCTTGTAACAAGGTCTGCACGGTTATACGCCAGCATTGACATTTTCTTAAACTGCTCAATCCATATATTCTTATAAATGCCTTCTACCCATTTTGCACGTATAAGTTCCTCTTCTCTTTCCCTTGTATAAATGCCATGTTCAGAAACAAGCAGCCCACAGCCATATTTTGCCTTTGCCATGCTGCCAAGCACGCCAGCGTAGCCAGTTGCAACACAATGGTAAAGGTCTGCTTCTGGAAGGTCTGTGTCAAGCACCAGGAAAAGAGGCAGATATATTGAACGCATTGTCCATAAAAAGTCTGAAAATACAATTTCAGGATACCTTAACTGGTAGCACTCCCTGGCTGCCTGCAAAAAATCGTTGCCCATAAGCAGGCTGTTAAAAGAAAAATCCCTTTTTCCAAAAAATTTAAAAAGCTCCTCCCACATAACATTGCGGTTAAGCAACAGGCTCCTTAAAGCTTCATACTCTGTATTATTTAACCTCTGTTTCTTTTTCTGCCTTGACTTCTTTTTCTTCCAGTCATAATCCTGTAAATAAACCTCATGTACTTCTGTTACATTTTCTGGCAGCTCATATTCAAACTTCCCCCGCAAAGAACGGTTTGCCACAATTGCAAGAATTACAAATTCATAATCTGGAAATGTTTCCACCATGCTGTGTATCCAGCTTGAAACACCGCCAACTACATATGGGTAACACCCTTCTGCTACAATACATATCTTCATTGCTAATCCCCGTTATAATATATTTCCTGGCTGTCCTTTTCCTGCCACTTTATTTCAATATGCCCTGAATGTGCTTTTATAAGGTAAGCCCCTTTTTCTATCTCCATGGCTGTGCCGCCACTTACAGATATATTTTCCTTCCCGCTTGCTTTAAGTATAAAGGAAAGCTCCTCTTCAAAGTTTGATATATATATATTTACACCATCTTCTGTCTGCTCTTTTGTAAAGTCAGCGGACAAAAACCTCCTTATCTTCTGGCTGCTTTCTGAAACAACTGTAGCATCAAATACATTGAAAGGCTTCCAGTATGTGCCAATAATTGCCGCCATGTCTTTACTGAATTTCTCCCAGGAATCATCTTCACTTGCAGGATAGGCAACCCTTTGCAAATCTATAATTGTATTAGAATATGCAAGCGCCGTTTCAATGCTTTTAAGCATAATGTCATCTGTATAAGTATGTTTCATACCACTGCCTGTAGTCCCCTGCAAAATTATATTTTTATCAATATAGGAAATAATTTCATCTGTCTTTTTTCTTCTGCCACACACAAATGTATCTATATCATAACCACACCCAAATACCGCAAGCCCGTAAAAACGCATTAAATAATTAGAATATGCTGCTTTAAATTCGTAATCTAGTGCATTTCCTGTCCAGAACCTCTTGTCATAATCAAGTTTGCTGCTTATTGACATTTTATGTACCAGGTCCAGTGAAATGCCAGCTTCTGAATACAGTTCTTTTATAAGCTTAAAGTAAAACTGCACATTTGTGCCATCTGGCTCTATTCCATCAATATAATCAAACTGCGGAGCCATCATAATGCTTAATTTATTGTCTGATTTTTTAGCCATTGATGCAAGCACAGGCCATATAATATCCCTGTACACCTGTTCAAGCGGCTGGCTGTAAAGCTTGTCTATTTCTCCGCTGTTCTCATTGGCAAATCCTGGATAATTGGCAATTACAAGGTTTCTTGCATTAACAACAGGGTAAATATCATAATCAGAAATTTCTGACATTATTGCAGTTAATATGCCCATTCCTTGCATGTCGGAAAGATAAGTGCCATTTATACAGAATACATGAGTATCTTTTATATTATTGCGCCAGATAATTGCGGGCAGCATTTCATTTTTTATTTTATCTTCTTCCTGTATGCCCTCTTCCTGCTCTATAAGCCCCATCATATATGTTTTAGTGCCTTCGCCTGTAACATACCAGGGCACTTCAATGTCAAGATCCTGGCGTTTTTCCTTTTCTTTTTCATCCGCTGGTTCATAAATTGCCTCACCGCCCAGCAGGAAGCCGCCAAACAGGTGCATACCTGAAAGCCTCACATCATCTTCAACATACTTTATGCCCAATATTTTTTTTAGGCTTGCATTTCCTGTTATTAATTCCTTTGATGGCAGCCCTGCAAAAATTATATTTATTTTCTGTTCTAACAAACCATCAATAATGCTTATATCAGATGCCTTAAACCTGCTTCCTTCAACCACAACTGCCTTTGGTGGATTTGACATCTCAATATGGCATTCTTCAAGAGACGGATAATACAGGAAATTCCTTTTACTGTAAGTACACCACCATGACACCGTTCTGCTGACGTTATTTTTTGCGGAAAACCCTGTATAAATTATATATTCCCTGCCAGAAGCCAGTATTTCTTTGTCCGTCCTGCCATTTGATTTATACATATCGTCCATATCCAGCTCTGTAACAGCAGTTTTCTCATATTCATTAGTGCCATATTCATTAAGTGCATCTTTCATAACCCCAATAAACTGGAACATAAATAAAAGAATTAATATCATTATCGTAATTGTAATATAATTCCTGCGTGATACCATATACTGCCCTCCTTATAATACTGCCAGGGTTATGGGTTGTACTGCCACTGCCTTGTATTATACCAGTAATCTATTGAAAAATCATAAAGCCTGTAAGGGTTCTGTTCTACCACATAACATATAAAATCTTTTGACTCATAATAAACTTTCATCTCTTTGCCATACATTTTCTGGAATTCCTTTGCCCAGTAATACATCCTGGACATAACAATCCATCTGTTCCTGCCCTTATATATTCCAAATCCGCTGGAATATACAAGCGGATTTGATGCCCCGCTTGCGGAAACATACTGTCCGCTTCCATCATATTTTTCAGCATAATCCACAGGTCTCTTTTCTATAAAGAAGTATACCCTGTCTGTAGGTATTGTCAGGCTGTCCAGGTATTTATCCCCTTCCATCTGCCTTAAAAATGTAATTATTTCATAATGGTAGCCATACCCTTCAACCATTCTTAATTCATCATTGGCAGAGCATACAGTATATGTCTTGTCTTTATTCCCACTCATAATATTAGTAAGACATGTAATAGCATCATTTGTTTCAAATGCTGTAATCTTTGCATACGGCCTTATATATCTGCCATGTATAATTAAAACTGTAAAAAATACTGAAACTGCCATTGATGCAGCATACATGGCCTTTTTGTTTTTTACCTGTCCAAACATTAAAAATATAACTGCATCCGCCGCCATCCCAATTGCCGCTGGCATTATATATGCAATATAAATGCTAATCCTGCCTTCATCCATTATTGCAGGTATTCCAAGTTTTTTTGCACATAAAACTGCCATAAGGACTATTATGCAGATTCCTGCTGACACTACCCTTGATGCATAATCCTTATCTTTTCCAGCTAATAATAACATCCCCAGTACAGTACATGACAGTATAACTGCCAAAACAGAATAAACCTGTATGTCTGATGCCTCTGGCAAAATATATAACTTTAACATATATATCAAATGTGAAAAAACATTATTTATCCTGTTAAATACCCTGTTTGCCAAGGGAGGCTTATTATCTGTCTTTTGTTTTTGTATATTATTTCCATTGCCTGTTACACTCACATCACTTCCAGAAGAAGTAATATCCCCTGTACCGCCTTGTACTGGGACATTATTTGTACCAGCACTACTGCTCCCTTTGGTTCCAAGGATTATCTCCAGGCCCCAGCCAAGCGAACCTTGTAACTGCTTGCCGCCTGCAAATGCCAGTGCCATTGGAAGCACTGCTATGGCAATACTTAAAATGCCTGCAAGCATTACATATTTGAAATAGCCCTTTTGAAACAGCCTGTAACAATACCCTGCCGCAATGCCTATACAAAATATTCCTGCAATCATTGTGTCATAAAAATGGACAGCAAGTGTCATTGAAAAACACAATGCGAAAAGAAGCAGGTAAAGGTTGCTTTCTATATCCCAGATTTTATTAAACTTTCTTTTAAGGGTAACCCATGCCTGTATAAATAACTTCTTTAAAGCCTTAACAGAAGCCTTTTTCCTCTTGCCTGCCATTGCACGCCTGTCTGGGCTGCCTGCATCTGCATTGCCAGCAGAAGGAATATCCGTACTGCTGCCAGATAATAATGTACCAGATTCCAGTTCATCAAGCACCCTTTCCCATGGATGGTATTCCCCGGCTTTGTTTATATCCTTAAAAAGCTGCCCATAATCCTTTATCTCTGCATTATCACTATAAATCTTATAAGTTTCTTTTATTTCTTCACATAATTCCAGGCTTTCATTTATTGCCCTGCCATCAATACCTTCACTTTCCTCAAGAATAATACCATCATATTCTTCTAAGATATCCTGTTTCTGGTCTTTTTTCTCAAAGACTTCAATTTCTACTATTATCTTTCCTTTTATATCTTTATATTTATACTTTTTACGCACTTCATCTATAACATCACCATTTGCCAGTACAGACTTTTTAAGAAGCAGTTCCCTCTTTCTTGCTTCAAAAAACCTGTACATAAAATATATTGAAGGTAGTATAAAAATCATGCCAAATTCCTGTGGAAGCGCACTGCAGTACCTTGAGTATGTGTCTGGGTTAATAAAAGAAATGCATATATAAAATGCAGTTACTGCATATGGTATATACTTTGACTTGCAACATGCACGGATAAATGCAAGAAGCACCAAGTGTATAAATATTGTCTGGACTACTCCAAAAAGTCTTAAAAGTATATATGTCTTTATGCCAAACACTGTATGGATATAATATATTACACAGTGGAAACCAAAAGGATATATGCCTGCTGCGAATATATTACCATTGTCCATTTCATTAATCCAGTAATTGTGTACTGGTATATCGGATGCACCATAGCCAAAGGAAGTTACCATATTAGTGCCATACATCCATAAAACCAGGCATATTATTATAATAGTACAAATCCATTCAGTCCATGAATGGATTATGCTTTTTAACATCCTCTTTAATGAAGCTTTAATAATACCGTTAAAGTACCACAAAATTCTTTTAACTAAGAGCCTTAATCCCATTGTCCCTTTTAAAAGGCGAACGACAGACTTTAACATGGTTTTAAAGCTGTTTAAAGGCCTTATTCTATAAACTTTCCTTATTGCAAGCAGAAAAAATGCAACTGTGCCAAGTATAAGCGTAAACCTGTTAGAAATATGGAGAAGCTGTACAGCAAAAACCAGGTTTATAATGTAAAAATTACCAAATGTAATATAAACCATAAACCTGGCATAAAATGGCCCATGTTTAAATTTATGGTAGAAAACCAGCGCAGGAAGAAGTATTGCTAAGAATACATAAATGCCCAGAATTCCGGCAAACTGCATTATTGTTAATAACTGCATTGACACTTTCCCTGCACCTCCTTCTTATAATGCCCATAATAAGTATCTGTTATATTTCAGCTAAATATCCTTATAAGCTCCAATGTCTCTTTATCTATTACTATATCTGACTGCCGCAGCCTGTTTAATACATCAAAGAATTTAACCTTGTCTTCTATTGTAAAGTAAAGTTTAAGCTGGCATGTATATGTTGACAGTTCCCTAGGATAAAGCTCCCTGCTCCTGTCACACCACAGTTCCATATCCTTATATTCTTTTATACCAAGCAGCCTTAAGCATATCCATTCCATATATTCAGGCGTAAGTTTTTCTTTATCCTTCATATACAGAAAGCCTGCTGCCTCTTCCATCATCTTGACATAGGTATGCTGTTCCATATCATGGAATACGTCCTGTGCCAGTACGCTGTTCATATATTCAATAAGTATGCTGGCATACCCGGCAGACTGTTCACCATCCTGTTTTATTGCATTGTAAAGTTCCTGTGACTTCTGCCTGAAATCATTTAACTCATCCCTTAAAACTGATGCAGCATAATGTGATGTTTCAGTATCTTCGCTGTTTAATGCAAGGGCAATGGAAGCAAGGGAGTTTTTAACATCACCCCGCACCACATTTAAAACAAGTGTCCTTAAACTGTCTTTATCACTGATTGCAAGTGCTTCCTCTATAGGGGCAAGGTTTCCTTCCCTTTCAGTATCTGCCCTCTTATGTACCTTAACCCTGTCTTTGCTGAAAATTACATCTGCAAGGTCAGCCCCCTGCCTGAATACAGTCCGGTATATTGCATATCCAGTGAAAAAAAACATAGGCCCGGTAACAGGGCATAAAAGCATAATAATAAATTTAATTATATAGCCTGCCCTGTTATCTTTGCCTTCCTCAATGCACTTTCTTTCATCCAAATGTACGATATTCCATATAAGATAAACCAGTGATACAATGGTATTAATAAGAAGAACCAGTATAAAACACAGTTCCATATATGTCATATTGCAACATCCTCCTCAATCTGGCATGGAAAACCTTTTTCAATAAAACGCCTGCGTACAAATTCTGCATCATTTGCGCTTGTATTGGAAAGAAGCGCATAAACCTTTCCGTCTTTAAGTTCACCAAGATAATCAGTCTGGCGTACAAGCGGGCTTAATTCCTGGCTTACTTTAATTTTCTGCATTATGCCTGTTTCTATTGAAACTAATGTACATTCAGTAAGGTTCTTGGTCCTGGCATTAAGGTATGCACTTACAAGTGAAGTAAATGCCTCTTCTTCAAGTATATTAGTACCCTGTATATAACGCTGTTCTTCCAGGGCAGACATATACCTGGTAGCCCTTATTACCGCATTCTGTATAAGATATCCTATAATAACCAGCATGTTTGCCTGCCCAAGTGTCATTCTTTCCCAAGGTATGCCCCATACCATAAGTATAAGCTGCATTTCATCTTCTGAATATATGGCATTTGCCATAAGCGGGTAATGTTCATCCATATCCCTGTTTATATAAACTTTTTTATCCACCATGCTTTCATACATCACACCCATGTTCTGGTAATTTATAGAGTTGCCAAGGCTGCGTGCCTTAGCGGATGTTGCTGAAAACAGCCTGGCATAAGACCTGTTTGCCACCATATAAATTGCTACATCCTTGCTTTCCATAAGCTTTGAAAGCACTTCTGCCGCATAGAATATAACTTCCTCTGGTTCATATTTATCAAGCCTTGAAGTGATTTCATATATTTTGCCAAAACTGTCATTCTGGTTTACAAGCTGGTCTGATAGTATTTCCTTGACCCTTACATTACTGACATTAATATCAGACATATCATCAAGCTGCCCTGATAAATATTTTATCTCATGCTCATCTTCTTCTTTAACCATGCGCAGCTCATCCCTCATATAACCAACAACAAGCCCCAGTATCATAAGCTGTGCTATCCATATATATGTATTGTAGTCAAGCAGAACATCAAAACCTGTACGGTTATACATCTGCCTGAAACAATAGCCTGCAACCGCAAGAAGTGATGAAAATATAGCCTGGTGCTGCCCATGTACAATAGCAAAAAGCAATACATATAATAAATAGAAATCTATATGTGAAAAAAACTGGCTGCCTGTTGCCCTGTTATTTAACATAAAGAACGGAATAAATAAAACAAGGTTTTCCACAAACGGGACTGCCGCAATAAAAAGCCCCTTTGTTTTCATTTTTAAACGCTCTGTAAAACTTCTCGGCGCTTCGTCAAGCCTGCTGAATTTTGCCACATTTTTATTTAAATACTTAGCAAGTTCTGGAAGTGCTTTTACAGGTTTATGCCTGATTTGCATCCCAAATTCATCCGCAAAACGCTGGCTTGAAAGGATAACATAATAATCCCTGCCGGAATTTTCTTCTGCAATTTTAACTTTGCTGCTGCCGCCAAGGGCATTTTGTATAATTTGCGCCATATCAGCCTCTGGCACTGGCTCAAGGCCTGATATCTGGTATAAATTATAATCATGCCTTTTTGTGCTTATTATTTTATATATAAACTCCACAGCATCTGAAGCATATATAATTGAATGGCGGTACTGTACATTTATTGTTATTTCGCCAGTGTCAATAGCTGCCATGCACATTTTTGCACACAGCTTGTCCATTTCAGCAGACCTTCCTGGTATGCTGTACATATTACCAAACCTTAGTACAACAATATCTGCATCCAGCATCTTCTGGTAATTCAGGCACATTTCCTCACCAATGGCAAGAGCCTGGCCTTTCTGGGTGTATGCTGTATAAGGCTCTTCCTCTTCTACTTCATAAACATATGACTTCTGGTAAACCTCTTCTGAAGAAAGGTATATAAAACGTCCCTTATTAGCAGCAGCAAAACCAAGCAGTATATTCATAAGCCCTGATGAATATTTTACTGCTGTATTCTGCGCATCATCCCATATAAAGTTCATATCATAAGCACCTGTAAAAATAGAAACATCAGGTTTGACGCTTTCAAACACTTCTCTTATACAGACGTTATTATATTCAAAATGATATGTTTCAAATACTTTCTTGAAGCTGTAACTCTCCTTTTTCTCTTCAGTAAGCACATAAACCTTATGCCCTTCCTTGGCAAGCTTGTCAACTAACAAATGCATAAAACTGCTTATGCCGCCAATCAATAGAATATCCATATCTGCTTAATGCCCCTTCTTAGTTATGCTGCCCCTCTGTAAGCCCTTTGCAGGATATCCTCTGTCCTTCAAGCTGGTTCATAAACTGCATGATATCCTGGTGTGCTTCTTCTTCTGGTATATTGTATTCTTTGCCAAGCTTTTCTGCAATACATGCAACAGAAAGCCCATCTGCCAGGTTCTGCCATATAAATGCACCAGCTTCATTAATAACTACAGGCTGTTTATATGGAAACCCAGGCTGTTCCATATCAAGAAGCCAGTACCTGCCTGCTGCTTTGCGCAGCTGGTATCTGCCACTGGCAGGATTTTTTGAACTATATGCCATAAAAATTGCCCCATCACTACATTATAAAAAATAATTATATATAATTTTATCATCCAATGGCAATTTGGTCAATCTATATTGAAATAATTTCAAGACAAACGCATGAATAAATTGTAATCAAATTAAGATAATTCCCAGTTATCATGTGTTGGCAGGCGGACGCAGGGTTTACGTGTCCAGGCTAAATTATTCCACTCCAGGGCACGCTTGCGCTACGATAGCTCAC
>CAJTXH010000055.1 GCA_910580005.1 uncultured Lachnospiraceae bacterium
AGTGCTGAAAGCACTGATTTGTTACTATGAAGCCGTAAGGCTGAATAGTAACATAACTGGAAATTGGATTATATTTTTTCAATGACAAACAGATTACTTTATGGTACAATTAAATAAATTTTGGAAAAATTTAATTAAAATTGCCCTTGAGCATGTTTGGAATTGCTTATTGTTGCATATTTACCATACCAGGGGATGAATTTTCAAATGCGCTCTTACAGGCAGAATGGAGGCAGTAATGGATTATAAAAATGCAGGTGTTGACATTGAAGCAGGCTATAAAGCTGTTGAACTTATGAAAAAACATATTGACAGTACAATGCGTAGTGAAGTTTTAGGAGGGATTGGCGGTTTTTCAGGTGCATTTTCAATAGAACCATTTAAGAAAATGGAAGAGCCAGTGCTTGTGTCAGGTACAGATGGTGTTGGGACTAAGTTAAAAATTGCCTTTGAGATGGACAAACATGATACAGTAGGGATTGACTGTGTTGCAATGTGTGTAAATGACATTGCATGTACTGGGGGAGAGCCATTATTTTTCCTTGATTATATAGCATGTGGAAAAAATAAGCCAGACAAAATTGCAGGTATTGTAAGCGGCATTGCTGAAGGATGCAGGCAGTCAGGTGCTGCGCTTATTGGTGGTGAAACAGCAGAAATGCCTGGTTTTTATCCTGTGGATGAGTATGACCTTGCTGGCTTTGCAGTTGGCATTGCAGACCGTAAAAGAATGATTACAGGGGAAAATATAAAGCCAGGTGATATTATAGTTGGAATTGCATCATCAGGCATACACAGCAATGGTTTTTCACTTGTGCGCAAGGTGTTTGATGTTAGTAAAGAAAATCTTTCAAGGACTTTTGAGTCACTTGGAGGCAGAAGCCTTGGTGAAGCGCTTCTTGAACCTACAAAAATATATGTTAATGCATTAAGGACAGTTAAAGAAGGCGGTGTTACTATAAAAGGATGCTGCCATATTACAGGCGGTGGTTTTTATGAAAATATACCACGCATGCTGCCAGGAAATGTAAATGTACAGATAAATACAGATAGTTATGAAGTGCCTTCTATATTTAATATGCTTGCAAAAGATGGTGATATTGCAAAGGAAGCAATGTATAACACATTTAATATGGGTATTGGAATGATGGTTGCAATAAATGAAGCTGATGCAGATAAGGCTGTAAGCCTTATAAATGCCTCAGGGCAGAATGCATATATAATTGGTGAAGTAATAGAAGGTGAAAAAGGGGTTACATTAATATAATAGAAAGGCATGGTATTAATATGCAGAAGATAGCTGTATGTGTTTCTGGCGGCGGCACTAACCTTCAGGCAATTATAGACAGGATTGCAGATGGGACTATTAGGAATACAGAGGTTGCTGTGGTTATAAGTAATAAAAAGGACGCATTTGCACTTGAACGTGCCAGGAATGCAGGGTTGCCTGCTGTCTGTGTTAGTCCTAAGGACTACCCGGACAGGGAAGGTTTTGCGGATGCAATGACAAGCATATTCAGGGAGTACAATGTGGAGCTTATAGTATTTGCTGGTTATCTTGTAGTAGTCCCTGGCAGGATAATTAAAGAGTACAGAAACCGTATTATTAATATACACCCTTCACTTATCCCTTCACATTGCGGCATGGGATATTATGGATTAAAAGTACACGAAAGTGTACTTGCTGCTGGTAATAAAGTAACAGGTGCTACAGTTCATTTTGTGGATGAAGAAGCTGACCACGGACCAATTATACTACAAAAGGCAGTAGAAGTGTGTGAGGGTGATACCCCGCAAATATTACAGAAACGTGTAATGGAACAGGCAGAATGGAAAATACTTCCAGAAGCCATTAATTTAATTGGCGAAGGAAGGGTATATATAGAAAATGGCATTGCACATATAAAATAAATGTGCGTACCCCATCAGATACCAGAACAAGAGGAGGCAGATAAACAGTATGAAAGTTTTAATAGTTGGAAGCGGCGGGCGTGAACATGCCATTGCTTACAGTGTTTCTAAAAGTAAAAGGGCGGACAAGATTTACTGTGCGCCAGGCAATGGCGGAATAGCAGAAATCGCAGAGTGTGTTAATATATCTGCAATGGAATTTGACAGGCTTGCAGATTTTGCACAGGATAATGCAATAGACCTTACAATAATTGGCATGGATGACCCACTTGCTGGTGGTATTGTTGATGTATTTGAAGCAAGGGGGCTAAGGGTATTCGGGCCACGTAAAAATGCAGCGATAATTGAAGGCTCAAAAGGATTTTCAAAAGACCTTATGAAAAAATACAATATACCTACATGCCATTATGAGAAATTCACATCCCCAGAGGAAGCTATTTTATATCTTGAAAATGCCAGTTTCCCTGTTGTATTAAAAGCAGACGGGCTTGCACTTGGCAAAGGCGTGCTTATTTGTAATAATTTACAGGAAGCAGAGGCAGGCGTTGCTGCACTTATGCTTGATAAGCAGTTTGGTGATGCAGGGGATACTATTGTAATAGAAGACTTTATTACAGGACCGGAAGTATCGGTTTTATGTTTCTGCGATGGCACACATATTAAGCCTATGACAAGTGCACAAGACCATAAACGTGCAAAGGATGGAGACCAGGGGCTTAATACTGGCGGCATGGGTACATTTTCGCCAAGCCCGTTTTATACAGAAGAGATACAGAAGTTCTGTGAGGAAAAGATTTACCAGCCAACAATGGATGCCATGAAGGCAGAGGGAAGGGATTTTACAGGAGTGCTTTTTGCAGGGCTTATGCTGACAGAGGAAGGCCCACGTGTGCTTGAATATAATGCAAGGTTTGGTGACCCGGAAGCCCAGGTAGTCCTTCCACGCATGAAAAATGATATTTTAGATGTAATTGATGCCTGTATAGACGGGAAACTGGACCAGATTGAACTTGAATTTGAGGATAATGCGGCTGTATGTGTTGTACTTGCATCGGACGGTTATCCAGAATATTATGAGAAGGGCAAGATTATAACTGGGCTTGAAAATTTTGAGGGCAAGGATGGTTATTATGTGTTCCATTCAGGTACTAAAAAGACAGAAGATGGAATAGTGACAAACGGGGGCAGGGTGCTTGGTGTTACAGCCAAAGGCGCAAACCTTAAAGAAGCAAGGGCAAATGCCTATAAAGCAACAGAATGGGTGGAGTTTGATAATAAATATATGCGTAGTGATATTGGCAAATCTATTGACCAGGCATAAAGGAGGAAGAACATGTATTCATTTGATGAAGTTAAAAATTTTGACCCAGAAATAGCAAAAGCTATAGAGCAGGAAACAGGAAGGCAGAGGGATAATATAGAGCTTATTGCTTCTGAAAACCTTGTAAGCAAGGCTGTTATGGCAGCAATGGGAAGCACACTTACTAATAAATACGCAGAAGGCTATCCAGGTAAAAGATACTATGGCGGATGCCAGTATGTTGATGTTGCTGAAGACCTTGCAAGGGACAGGGCAATGGAGCTTTTTGGCTGCACATATGCTAATGTACAGCCACATTCAGGTGCACAGGCAAATATGACAGTATTTTTTGCACTTATGGAGCCAGGTGACACATTTATGGGCATGAATCTTGACCATGGTGGACACCTTACACATGGAAGCCCTGTAAACCTGTCTGGCAAATATTTTAAATGTGTGCCTTATGGTGTAAATGATGAAGGCTTTATTGACTATGATGAAGTAGAGCGCATTGCTAAAGAGAGCCATCCTAAGTTAATAATAGCAGGTGCAAGTGCATATGCACGCAAAATTGATTTTAAACGCTTCAGGGAGATTGCAGACAGTGTTGGTGCTTATCTTATGGTTGACATGGCACATATTGCAGGGCTTGTTGCATCAGGATACCATGAAAGCCCTATACCTTATGCGCATGTTACAACAACTACCACACATAAAACACTGCGTGGGCCACGTGGCGGCATGATACTTTCAAGCAAGGAATTTGCAGAAGAGCATAAGCTTAATAAAGCATTATTCCCTGGGATACAAGGTGGGCCTCTTATGCATGTTATTGCTGCAAAGGCGGTATGTTTTAAAGAAGCATTAGACCCTTCATTTAAGGAATATGGTAAAAATATAATTGACAATGCACAGGCGCTTTGTAAAGGACTGCAGGACAGAGGCATTAAAATTGTATCAGGTGGCACAGACAACCATCTTATGCTTGTAGACCTTGCGGATAAAGGGCTTACAGGCAAGGAAGTTGAAAAGTGGCTGGATGAAGCGCATATTACATGTAATAAAAATACAATTCCAAACGACCCACAGTCACCATTTGTAACAAGTGGTATACGTCTTGGTACTGCTGCAATTACAACAAGAGGATTTAAAACGGATGATGCTGACAAAGTTGCTGAGGCAATAGCAATGGTTATTGAAAATCCAGAAGGCAATAAAGCAAAGGCAGCAGAAATTGTAAAATCATTAACAGATAAATATCCGCTTTATGAATAATAAATTCCGTTAAATAAGGATTATTATTCCATGCAGGGAACAAAATCCAGGCAGAAAAATTCTGTCTGGATTTGTTTATTTAAAACGCTTTTAAATCTTGTTTGATATTGAACAATACAGATGCAGCAGAAGCAATTTTTTCCCTGTGTGCACTTTTTGGTTCTTTTTTTTTGCGTCCCATATTCTGCCTCCAGTTATTAATTAAACTATGGGGTAACTATAACTATTATAAAAGTAATTGTCAATTAAAATTCTGTAAAATAAACAACTGCTATATAAGCATTTATAACTAGTTGGCTGAAAACCATTTTTCTATAATGGTTATGGATAAAAATCCTTAATTTTTCGTGATTTTATAATAAATCATTTGACAAAATATAAGGAATATATTATACTGCCATATAAGTCCGATTTCGGATAACAAAGTATGGAAGGAGGCACTAAATGGCAGGAAAAGACCAGAATACAGAAGATAGCAATAACAAGATTATTAACAAGAAACTTTCAGAGTATAACAGCATTATTAAGGAAAATGAGGGAATATACCGCAGGGTTGCAAAAAAGAACGGGCTCTCTGACAGTGCTTTCTGGATATTGTATATGATGTGTGAAGAAGAGGGAAAACTTACACAAAGTACAGTTTGTGATACATTCTGCCAGCCTAAGCAGACTGTAAATTCTGCACTTAAGAAATTAGAGAAAGAGGGATTTGTAAAATTAGAAACAGTAGCTGGAAGTAATGGGAAACATATAAATTTCACACAGAAAGGCTGGAAATTTGCAAAACAGACAATTTACAGGGTTATTGCAAGTGAACAGAAAGCTATTGATGGTTTAACCTTAAAAGAACAGGAGGAATTTTTCCGTTTATTCCGTAAGTTTACAAAGCTGTTAAAAGAAAACATGGAGGAGATATAGTATTGGTTTAAGGAGGATTAAAATGGGTATACAATTATCTGACAGGTTTACATTAAAGAAGTTACTCCGCTTTTGTTTTCCACCAATTGTAATGATGGTTTTTACTTCAATTTATGGTGTAGTGGACGGGTTGTTTGTATCCAACTTTGTAGGCAAAGTGCCATTTGCAGCAGTAAACCTGGTTATGCCATTTATTATGGTAATTGGCGGCATAGGTTTTATGATTGGTACTGGTGGAAGTGCACTTGTTGCCAAAACGGCAGGTGAAGGAGATAAAGTTAATGCAAACCGTTATTTTACAATGATGATAAAACTTACAATTATTTTGGGTATTATATTTTCTATTATAGGTGTTATTTTTATAAAGCAGATAGCAGTAATGCTTGGTGCAACAGATGCAATGCTTGGTGACTGTATTGTATATGGAAGAATTGCGTTATCATTTAATACGGTTTTTATGTTGCAAAGTGTGTTCCAGACATTCCTTACAACAGCTGAAAAGCCAGAACTAGGCTTAATTACAACAGTTTCTGCTGGTGTCACAAATATGTTGCTTGATGCACTGCTTGTAGGTGTTTTCAGATGGGGTGTAGCAGGTGCGGCACTGGCTACAGGTATAAGCGAATGTGTTGGCGGTGCTATTCCGTTAATTTATTTCCTGCGTCCTAACAGCAGTCTTTTACAGCTTGTCAGTACAAAGTTTGAGGCCAGGGTATTATTAAAAGCATGTACAAATGGCTCTTCAGAGCTTATGTCAAATATATCTTCATCTTTTGTAAGTATGCTTTATAACTTCCAGCTTCTTAAATTTGCCGGGGAAGATGGTGTTGCAGTTTATGGTGTGCTTATGTATATACAGTTTATTTTTATAGCAATATTTATCGGGTATACAATAGGGACATCACCAATAGCAGGATATAATTATGGTGCAAAGAACCATAAAGAATTAAAAAGCCTGCTTAAAAAAAGCTGGCTGCTTATGCTTGTAGCAGGAATTAGTATGATGTTACTTGCACAGGTGCTGGCATACCCGCTTGCAAAGATTTTTACTGGATATGATGCAGAACTTTTTGAAATGACAAGACATGCTTTCAGGATATTTTCATTTTCATTTATCCTGGCAGGAATAAATATTTTTACATCTTCATTTTTTACCGCATTAAATAATGGTGCTATTTCAGCAGCAGTGTCATTTCTGCGTACATTAGTGTTCCAGACTGCCTCTGTATTGCTGCTTCCATTAATATTTAGGCTGGATGGCATATGGTGTGCAAATGTGGTTGCAGAAGTGTTTGCATTTATAATATCACAAACATTTCTGTTTATTAACAGAAAGAAATACCACTATATGTAATACTTTATATTTAGTATAAAAAAATAAGATTTTATAGAATATTATGTGGTTTAATGGAGGCTGGATTAAATGTTTCTTTAGATTTAAAATATAATTATCATAGTTACGACATTCAAAATAATATATTTTATAAATATATTGCCAGGAAAAAACTTTAGGATGATAAAGATAAAATGCAACAGGAGATTTTTTATATAGAAAGGACAAGATGGTAAAATGATTACAAAAAAATTACATAAGCAGCAACGTGGAGCTTTATATGTATCCCTGATATGGGCAGCAGCAGGCGCGTTTCTTATATATTTATGTGTCCAGATATGGATTAATGGTCTTGGGACAGAAAGCAAAGGCGGTTTTGGACTAAAGCACCTGTTCTCTTCTTTTATATCTTATCTGTCAGATAAAGAAGGTGAGGTTATTGCAAAGGGTGTGGTTACAGCTTTATTTGCTGTTTCCTTTATATACCTGCTGGTTAAGTTTTTTAAATCATTATATGGCATATTGCCACAAAATACACAGCTTGGAAAGTCAATTTACAGGCAGATGCCTTCTAATGCAGACTTTAAGAGTTTTTGCAGGCAGATTGACAATGATATGCAAGGTGGGTTTAAAGATTTTGGTGGTACTGTATTTGCAAGTTCTTCCTGGATTTTTGAAGAGGAGGCAATGTGCCTTAAAAATGTAAAGGAAGTTTATGATAATATACCAAGTGGAGGAAAAACAGTTATATTAAAAGATGCAGATGGTGCAAGCCTGGAGTTTGATTTTGTATTCCAGCAGTTTGCTGTTGAACTGGCAGAGTATCTTAAAAAATATCTGCCAGCAGCAAAGTTTGTATCAGATAATGCAGAAGAGCCAGAAGAGGAAGTTATACCTGAAATTGGGATAATGCATAGCTGGCATGTGCAGAAAACACTTGAAGAAGTCCAGAATTATAAAGAACTGGCGGAAAAAGGAGATGCTTATGCACAGACAGAATATGGAAAATGTCTTTTGTTTGGCAAAGGTGGTGTAACTCCAGATGGTGATATTGCATACCAGTGGTTTGAAAAAGCAGCAGCACAATCAAATGAAATTGCAAAAATGTATGTAGGACATTGTGTTTTATATGGAATAGGTGTAAAGAAAAGAGAAGTAAAAGGCTGGCAGATGCTTGATGCGGCGCTTAATTATAACTATCCCGAAGAAAGTTCAAGCCAGCCCCTTGCAGAATATTCAGAATTTACTCATGAAGACCTTGTCCAGCTTTTCTGGGATTTAGGTGATGCCCTGGAAAAAAGCATTGGAGTTATAACAAATTACAATATTGCTGTCTATTATTTTAATATGATTAATGCATGGGGACATCCAGAAGGTGGTGAGCGTATGAGCCACTATAAGCAAAAAGGACAGGAATGGATAAAAACAGACTGAGGGCTGGCACAGGAGAAAAAATAACTGTATATATATAATAAAAGATGTAAAAACTTGCTTATATTATAAGGGTTTTACATCTTTTATTTTAAATATTGCTAATACCATATTATTTGTGTTAAAATAAGGAAAAAATTTAAGCTGTAAAAATTATTTTGGCAGAAATGAGGTTAAGCTCAAATGAAGGAATTACTTGTCTATATAAAGGAGTATACTAAGGAATGTATACTTGGACCGTTTTTTAAATTGTTGGAGGCATGTTTTGACCTGGCAGTACCGCTTGTAATGGCATCAGTTATTGACAAAGGTATTGCATCAGGGGACAAGGGTTATATTTTTAAATATGGTGGTATTTTAATACTGCTTGCAGTTATAGGGCTTACATGTTCAATTACTGCACAGTTTTTTGCTGCCAAAGCTGCTACAGGATTTGCAGCAAATGTAAGATATGCTTTATTTAAGCATATAGAGTCGCTTTCATTTACAGAGATGGACGGTATAGGCACTTCTACAATGATTACACGTATGACAAGTGATATAAACCAGTTACAGTCTGGTGTCAATATGGCATTAAGGCTTTTCCTGCGTTCGCCATTTATTGTTTTTGGTGCTGCTGTAATGGCATTTACAATAGATGTAAAAGCCGCCATTGTATTTGTAATTGTAATTCCGCTTCTTGCAATTGTTATATTCGGGATAATGTTAGTTAGTATGCCATTATTTAAAAAGGTGCAGGCAAGGCTTGATAATGTAATGGGAATTACAAGGCAGAACCTTACTGGTGTCCGTGTAATACGTGCTTTTAATAAAGAACCAGCGGAAATCAGGAATTTTGCAGACAGCAATGAAAAGCTGGCTTCAATGCAGCTTTTTGTAGGGAGGATATCTGCGCTTGCAAACCCTGTTACTTATGTAATGGTTAATATAGCACTTATTGCGCTTTTGTGGACTGGCGGTATACAGGTGGATGCAGGAAACCTTACACAAGGTGAGATAGTTGCGCTTGTTAATTATATGTCACAGATACTTGTTGAACTTGTAAAACTTGCCAATACAATAGTGCTTTCTACAAAGGCAGTAGCATGTGGGGGCAGGGTACAGGCAATACTTGCAGTTAATTCTTCAATGGAAGAAGGGGGCTATAGTTCTGGAAGCAGGACAAAGGGCGGGCTGGAAGTAAAATTTGAACATGCCAGCATGATGTATAAGGGTGCAGGGGCTGATTCTGTTTCAGATATAAGCTTTACAGCAAGCCCGGGAAGTGTAACAGGCATTATCGGAGGTACTGGTTCTGGCAAATCCACACTTGTAAACCTTATACCAAGGTTTTATGATGTTTCAGAAGGATGTGTAAAGGTTGGTGGCAGGAATGTAAAGTCATATAAACTGGACACATTAAGGCAGGAGATAGGCATAGTATTACAAAAATCCGTACTTTTCCATGGAACAATACGTGATAATATATTATGGGGCAATCCGGATGCTACAGATGAAGAGGTAACAGAGGCGCTAAAAGCAGCCCAGGCATGGGAAATTGTCCAGGGCAAGGAAAAAGGCCTTGATTATGTTATAGAGCAGGGTGGGCGCAACCTTTCCGGCGGACAGAAGCAGAGGCTTGCAATAGCCAGGGCGCTTGTGCGCAAGCCGCCAGTCCTGGTTTTTGATGACAGTTCTTCTGCACTGGACTTTGCGACTGAGGCAAAGCTTAGAAAATCATTACAGGAACTGGAATATAATCCTACTATATTTATAGTATCACAAAGGACTTCATCAATCCAGCATGCAGATAATATCCTTGTGCTGGAAGATGGTGTACTTGCAGGACAAGGAACACATGAAGAACTTGTAAGTAGTTGTGAAGTATACAAAGAAATATATAATTCCCAGTCATAAGCATGATTTTCTTTGTGGCATAACTATTATTGGTGGATTTTGGATATAATGGAGGAAGTAATGAAAAAGGTAAAAAATAATGATACCATAAAAATGGTTTTAAATTATATTAAGAAGTACAGGGTTTCAGTTGTATTATCATTGTTATTTGCTGCTGTGACTGTAGTACTTACCCTGTACCTTCCTATTCTTACTGGTGATGCAGTTGATTATATGGTTGGAAAAGGCAGGGTGGATTTTGAAAAGCTGTCGGAACTTATAATAAAAATGGCTGTAATAATATGCCTTACAGGAATTTCACAGTGGATTATGAATATATGTAATAATAAAATAACATATAATGTTGTAAGGGACATAAGGGAAGATGCATTTAACAGGGTGGAAATACTTCCTCTTAAATATCTTGATGCACATGCACCAGGAGATATTGCCAGCCGTATTATTGCAGATGCTGACCAATTTGCAGATGGGCTTCTTATGGGGTTTACACAGGCATTTACAGGAGTGCTCACAATTATGGGCACGCTTTTGTTTATGTTAAGCATTAATGTATGGATAACTATAGTAGTTGTAGTTGTAACACCGCTTTCATTCTTTGTTGCAGGGTTTATTTCAAGAAGGACATATAAAATGTTCCAGATGCAGTCAGCGGCAAGGGGGGAACAGACCTCGCTTATTGATGAGATGATAGGAAACCAGAAAGTTGTCCAGGCGTACAGCCATGAGGATGAAGCACTGGAAAGGTTTGCAGATATAAATAAAAGGCTGGCAAAATATTCACTGGATGCAACGTTTTATTCATCAATTACAAACCCAGCAACAAGGTTTGTTAATAACCTTGTATATGCAGGTGTTGGTGTTACAGGTGCATTGTTTGTGCTAAATGGTTTTATTACAGTAGGTGGGCTTTCCTGTTTCCTGGGCTATGCCAACCAGTATACAAAGCCTTTTAATGAAATATCAGGTGTAGTTACAGAGTTGCAGAATGCGCTTGCATGTGCTGCACGTATATTTGCACTTGCCAATGAAGAGCCACAAGTGCCAGATGCAAGTGATGCCAAAGCACCTGAAACAGTAAAAGGGGAAGTTGTATTTGATAATGTACATTTCTCATATGTGCCAGGGCAGAAGCTTATTACAGGGTTTAACCTGAATGTAAAGCCAGGACAGCGTATAGCTATTGTTGGGCCTACAGGATGCGGCAAGACTACGCTTATTAACCTTGTAATGAGGTTTTATGACGCTACAAGCGGCAGCATAAGGGTTGATGGCACTGATATAAGGGATATGACAAGAAAAAGCCTGCGTGGCAATATAGGAATGGTGCTGCAGGAAACATGGATTAAGGATGGCACAATATTTGACAATATAGTAATAGGAAAGCCGGAAGCATCAAAGGAAGAAGTTATAGAGGCGGCAAAGGCATCACATGCACACAGCTTTATAAAAAGGCTTCCAGATGGCTATGATACAGTTGTTAAAGAAGATGGAAGCAGCCTGTCACAAGGACAGAAACAGCTTCTATGCATAGCCAGGGTAATGTTATGCAGCCCGCCAATGCTTATTCTGGATGAGGCAACATCTTCTATAGATACACGTACAGAGGTTAAGATACAGAATGCATTTGCAAAGCTTATGGAGGGCAGGACTAGCTTTATAGTTGCACACCGTCTTTCCACAATACAAAATGCAGATATAATACTTGTAATGAAAGATGGCAATATAATAGAGCAGGGCAGCCATGCAAAACTGCTTGAAAAGGGAGGGTTTTACGCAAACCTGTATAACAGCCAGTTTGCATGACCAGATACAAAAATGATACATGCTGGTTGTAAATTAATGGGCATGGAGGCTAGTGTGAAAAATCATTCTAAAGAAACAAAAAACGTTTCTAAGAATGATTATGGTTTCACACAGGAAAAACGCAAAAACAGCGTTTTTCATAACTATTTGTGCCGCTGCCTGGCGGCGGAATGTGGGATTTTTATGAATAAAATATTAGTAGTAGAAGACGAAGAAGCTATTGCTGCATTAATAAGGATGAATTTAACAAAAGCCGGGTATCAGTGTGACCTGGCTTTAAGTGGTGATAAAGGTGCAGACATGCTTTCTGAAAATAATTATGATTTGTGCCTTTTTGATATAATGCTTCCTGGGTTTAGTGGTTATGAACTGCTGTCTTATGCAAAATCACTTGAAATCCCGGTTATTTTTGTTACAGCCAAAGGGACTGTGGAAGATAAGGTAAAAGGCTTGAAATCTGGTGCAGATGATTATATTACCAAGCCATTTGAAGTGCTTGAGCTTCTTGCAAGGGTAGAAAATGTTTTAAGGCGTTTTAATAAAACAGGCAGGTATATAAATATTGCAGGGCTCCAGATAGACACAACAGCACGGATTGTAAAAAAGCATGGTGAAACCCTTAAACTTACGTACAAAGAGTATGATTTGCTGCTGCTTTTTACAAGAAACCCAGGTACAGCACTTTACAGGGAAACTATATACGAAAGGGTGTGGGACAGCCCGTATATGGGTGACAGCAGGACAGTTGACTTACATGTACAACGCCTGCGTAAGAAAGCAGGACTTGAAAAGAATATTGAGGCTGTGTATAAGGTTGGCTACAGGTTTGTGACAGGGGAAAGTGGATGAAATTATTCTGGAAATTATTTATAACAATGTTAGGCTTTGTTACAGCAGCATTTATGGTATTTGGCAATATAATTATAAATATTCCGTTTAAATCTTCTATTGAAAGGGAAACCGACAGAAGCGTGGAGGAAATGCATATATTGCTGTATGCTTTTACGGCATCACTTGACGGGCTGCCAGACGGGTACAGGGCGTCTGGGCTGGCAGTTACGGAGATAACAAAATCACTTGAAAAGAACCTTGGAAATAATAACAATATTATTGTTTATAATGAAGATAAAGAAATAATATATAATAACAGTAGTTACGAAAGCACACTGGTTAATGCAGAACAAAAAGAAGATTATGGCATATGCAGTATAACAAAACACAATGGAAGTTATTTTACAGAGTGTTTTTTTAAGGTTAAAAGCAAAGCAGGAAACTATTATATTGGAATAAATAAAGAGATAGATTTTATATTTGAAGACAGGGAAATATTATATAATAATTACAGGCTTGCGCTTATTGTGTTATTTATATTTTCAGCAGTCCTGTCTCTTTTGTTTTCTATAGGGTTTACAATGCCTGTGAGAAAACTTTCTGCTGCAGCAAGGGATTTTGCAAGCGGCAATTACCAAAGGCGTGTAAAACCATCAGGCAATGACGAGGTAACAGCTCTTGTCAATGATTTTAACAGCATGGCAGGGCAGCTTGAAGATAATATACACAAACTTGAAGAGGATGCAAGAAGACAGGAGGAATTTACAGAAGCATTTTCGCATGAATTAAAGACACCGCTTACTTCGATTATTGGCTATTCAGATATGCTCCGTTCAATGGATTTGCCAAAAGAAGATATTGTAACATCTGCAAGTTATATTTTTAAAGAGGGTAAACGGCTTGAACGGCTTGCTTATAAAATGATGGAGCTTTCATTTGCAGACAAGCAGGAGACAGAAATGGCAGCAGTGGATACAGAAGGGCTTGCAGAAAAAATTAAAAAAAATGCAGAATATCTTTTAAAAGCAAAGGGTATTATTTTAACAACAGATATAGAAAAAGGTGTTATATATGGGGATATTGACTTGCTGCAGTCACTGTTTTTAAACCTGGTTGATAATGCACGTAAAGCATGCAGTGAGGGTGGCAGGATTATCCTGGAAGGCAGGGATGGCAAAGAGGAATATAAATTTTATGTAAAAGACAATGGCTGTGGCATACCAGAAAATGAAACAGAAAAAATTAAAGAAGCATTTTATATGGTAGATAAATCACGTGCAAGAAAAGAAGGCGGTGCGGGCATAGGGCTTGCCTTATGTGTTAAAATAGCAGGACTCCATAATGCAGGATTTGAAATAAAAAGCAGTGAAGGAACAGGCACACAGGTTATATTAAGCTTTAAAAAATAAATGCCAAAGAAAGGGAAAAATGAACAGGAAAAAGCAGATTATATATACGGCAGCAGGCATTCTTTTTATTTGCCTGCTTTTTATGGCAGCAGTAGTTTCACCTGAATATTTTAAGGATTATACAGACAAACAGCTTTTTAACAAAACAGAGTATATAACTGCAAGTTATGATGCGTACGAAGTAACATACACGTCATTTGCAGAGAAAATAAGGGCAATAGGAAGGATTACTAATATTGGTACAGGCTATAATTCTGTAAAAATAAATGATGCAGATTTTGACTATAAATATATCAATAAAATAATCAGAAAAGAGTTTAATGTTCTATATAAATGTGGTGTACTGGGAAGAAAAATACGGCTGGCTGCAAAAAAAATGGTTTCATGTGAAAAATATATGTTGTACCCGTCTGTTGAAAAAAGCAATTTAAAAGGCATATCATTTATAAAGGCTGTCTATAAATTAAAAAAAGGGATAATAGAAGTTTATATAGATGAGGAATACCATAAAATATATGATTTTATAATTCCATATTCATTATATTGCAGGCAGGAAACAAAAGTGCGGAAAGAAAATGTAAATAAGACTAAGGGAACTGCTAGTTATACAGATGTATACGGCATGGACAGCCCATATTATAATGATATAGTAAATTTACTGAAATATTACGACTATAATACATCAGGCAGCATGTTATTATCACAATGCATAGAAAGTGTCTATTATAGAGGGGTTATAGAATTTGATGATGGGACAATTGTTGAAACAGGAAGATGGGAGAGTCCAGAAACACCAGATGGACAATACCTGCATATAGGCATTAATCTAAAATATAAACTATAATATACCATAATAACACGGCTTATAGGTTCTTTGCCATAATTTACTTGTATTTCATATTATGCTGATGTAAAATACAAAATAAAGTTTAATATAATTTAAAACGAATAATGCGCATCTATGCAGCGCAGAAAAGAGGTAATTTATGGATAACTTTATTGAAAACCTTACAAATGCCCTTAATGCCGTTGATGACTTTGTATGGGGTCCTGTTATGCTTGTCCTTTTAGTTGGAACAGGTATATTTCTGACAATACGCACAAAGGCATTGTGCTGGCGTAATCTTCCTTATGCAATTAAAAGCGTTCTTAGCAAAGAAGCCCGCCAGAAAAAGGGTGATGGTGATGTATCCCCGTTCTCAGCACTTACAACAGCACTTGCGGCAACTATTGGTACTGGCAATATAGTTGGTGTTGCCACAGCAATGGTATCTGGTGGGCCTGGGGCTCTTGTCTGGATGTGGGTTTCTGCTGCATTTGGGATTACATCCAAATTCAGCGAATGCATGCTTGCTATTAAATACCGTGAAACGAATAAAAAAGGTGAAATGTCTGGCGGCCCTATGTATACAATGAAAAAAGCATTTAAAAACAAAAAGCTTGGTTCTGTACTTGGCTGGATGTTCGCATTATTTGCTGTTTTAGCTTCTTTTGGAATAGGAAACCTTACACAGGCAAATTCTATTTCAACTGCATTGAAGTCTACATTTGGTGTGCCATATGCAGTTACAGGAATTATAATTACAATACTTGCACTTCTTATAATTATTGGCGGTATTAAATCCATATCAAAAATATCACAGGTAGTTGTGCCACTTATGGCTGTATTTTACATAATAGCAGGAATGGTTGTTATAATAGGCAATATAAGCAATGTGCCTTCTGGTGTTGCAATGATTTTTAAAATGGCATTCTCTGTAAAGGCTGTTGGAGGCGGGCTCTGTGGCGGCATTGTTGCCTCAATGATGCAGGCTTTACGTTTTGGTGTTGCACGTGGCGTATTTTCCAATGAAGCAGGAATGGGCTCTGCAGCTATAACTGCTGCTGCTGCATCCACTAATGACCCAGTACGCCAGGGTTATATTAATATGACAGGAACATTTTGGGATACTATTGTTGTATGTACAATTACAGGACTCTGCATTGCAAGTTCAGGTGTACTTGGCACTACTGATACAACTGCAACAGGAAATTACGCTTATACAGAAGAAGCTTCTGGCAAATCTTCAGTTTCAATTACTTCAAAGGAAGAAGATATCACTAAGACAACATTATACTCCGCAGAATTAACTTCAAAAGATAATAAAGCAATACTGGAACTTGAAAATTTAGAAGATAATAAAGAAATTCTTCTTTCAAAAAATGCAGATAATGCTGCTGGTACAATAACTGGCACATGGACTGACACAGCTGGCAATGAATACATATTTAGTGATGATTTTTCTTATGAATATAAAGAGCTTACAGAAGGTTCAGCACTTACTATAAAAGCATTTGAAACCATACTTGGAAGTGCTGGCGGGTGGCTTGTATGCATAGGAATTACATTATTTGCATTTTCTACAATACTTGGATGGGAATACCACGGTGAAAAAGCATTTGAATATATATTTGGCACACACAAGTTTAATATATTTTACCGTATTTTCTTCTCATTAATTGCATATGTGGGAGCTACAACAACTCTTGAAATAGCATGGAAGTTTTCAGATATAGCCAATGCACTTATGGCAATACCAAACCTTATATGCCTTCTCGCTTTAAGTGGGGTAATTGCAGAAGAAATAGAACGTTTCCAAAAGGTTATAAAGGTGGAAAAAAAGTAAACAGCAATTTACAGAAGTATCATGTCAGTTTCAAAAAATTTCTAGTTATTTTGTGCTGGTAAACGGACGCAGGGTTTATGTGTCCAGGCTAAATTATTCCACTCCAGGGCACGCTTGCGCTACGGTGGCTC
>CAJTXH010000056.1 GCA_910580005.1 uncultured Lachnospiraceae bacterium
AACCGTCCGTTTTTACACAAACACAGGATAACTGGAAATTTATGAAACGGACGTGCCTGTTGCAAAAAAACTCTTACGCCATATCGGTGTATATGTTATACTATAGACAGAAAATGAAAAGCAGAAAGGCATATTTTTATAATGTTAAAAAATATAAAACAATCTATCCTTATATTAGAAGATGATGAAGACCTGTCTGAAGGCATACGCCTGTCCCTTGAAAACCCTGGGTTCTGTTTTACATGTTGTAAAACAGTTTCTGAAGCAAGGGATGCCCTGGGGCTGGATAAATTTGACCTTCTTATACTAGATATCAGCCTTCCAGATGGAAATGGGCTTGATTTTTGCAAGGAAATCCGCAGGACTAGCCGTATTCCTGTTATCCTGCTGACTGCAAAAGATATGGAACTAGACATTGTAAGAGGGCTTGAATGTGGTGCAGATGATTATATTACAAAACCTTTCAGCCTTATGGTACTGCGTGCAAGAATACGTGCACTGTTACGGCGTAATGATAATTTCCAGAAAACAGGATACCAGAATGAAATATTCTGCTTCCAGTTTGATGCAATGGACTTTTATAAAAATGGAAAAGCCGTAGAACTAAGTAAAACAGAACAAAGGATTTTATATACTTTAGTTTCCAATGCAGGGCAAATCCTTACAAGGGAACTTCTTATGGAACGTGTATGGCCTGATGGCACAGAATATGTTGAGGATAACGCCCTTTCTGTAGGCATCCGCCGGTTAAGGGACAAGCTGGAGGATACACCTTCAAAGCCAGAATATATCAAAACAGTCTATGGAAAAGGCTATATATGGGAGAAATTTTAATGAAACTTGCGGTGTTTGTAATATTAATTGTAATGGCATTTTTATCTGGGGCTCTCCTTGCATTTATTCTGGCAAGATATTTCCATAATAAAAAAACCAGGGCAATATTTGAAACCATGCTTTTAAAACTTGACATGGTTTTAGGTGGCACGCCTCTTGAAATCTCATATGATGAGTCTGTATGGACAGTGGTAGATGAACGCCTGGAAAGGCTTGCTGGTATTTCCCAGGACAGAAGAGAAAAAGCCGCTAGTGAAAGGGATGCTATAAAATCACTGGTTTCTGATATTTCACACCAGGTACGCACCCCACTATCAAATATTATGCTTTATTCAGGTCTTTTATATGAAAAAGAGCTGGATATTGAAACAAGGCTTTTAGCCAGTAAAATACATAAACAGGCTGGAAAGCTTGATTTTTTTATTAAAGAACTTGTTAAATCCTCTTATACAAGCCAGCAGATGGTTACACTCCATCCTGAAATAACAGAAATAGAAGAAATCATCAATATTTCCTGCCAGGAAACAGAACTTGCTGCTATGAAGAAAAACATTTGTATAGAAAAAGAGATATCAGTAAATTTATGTTATGCAGATAAAAAATGGAGCATTGAAGCACTTACAAATATTTTAGAAAATGCAATTAAATACTCCCCTGAAAATTCCCTAGTAAAAATCCAGACTACTACATATGATTCATTTATATGCGTAAGTGTTGAAGATAAAGGAATGGGAATAAATGAAGAAGAGCAGGGGCTTGTTTTTGAACGTTTCTACCGCTCCCCAGCAGCGGGAAAAGAACCTGGTTTTGGAATAGGGCTTTATATTGTAAGGGAAGTCCTGTCAAAACAAGGCGGATATGCCAGAATTAAACCTGCACCAGAAAAAGGCACTATTGTACAGATGTTTTTTTCACGTTATCCTGCATAAAACTGCAAATCTGTCAAAACTGTCACTTTTAGGAAAGATTTGAGAAAGATTTTTCTGTTATGCTCTTCCTGTCTAAAAAATATTAAGGAGGCCACATATGGATATACTAGAAACCAGGAACTTAAAGAAATACTATAAGACAGGAAATAACGGAATAGTTGTAAAAGCACTGGATGGAATAGACCTTTCCATTAAAAAAGGGGAATTTCTTTCAATTACAGGAACTTCTGGCAGTGGCAAGACAACACTGCTACATATGCTTGGAGGGCTTGACACACCAACATCAGGCAGTATTTATGTTGATGGAAAAGATATTTCAAATATGGACAAAGATGAACTTGCTATATTCCGCAGACGCAAAATTGGATTTGTATTCCAGAATTACAATCTGCTCCCACTTATGAATGTATATGAAAATATTGTACTGCCTGTCAGGCTGGATGGAATACGCCCAGATAAAATATTTGTGGATAAAATTATTAATTCCCTTGGCTTAACTGATAAAAAATATTCTATGCCCTGCCAGCTTTCAGGAGGACAGCAGCAGCGTGTTGCATTGGCAAGGGCACTAGCAGCAAAACCATCTATAATACTTGCTGATGAACCAACTGGCAATCTTGACAGCCGTACAAGCTTAGATGTGCTAGGGCTTATAAAAACATGTGCCGCACAGTTTAGCCAGACAATAGCCATGATTACGCACAATGAAGAAATTGCCCAGATGGCAGGCAGGATTATACGCCTTGAAGATGGCAGGATTTATGGAGGTGGCCGTACTTATGATGAAAGTAAATAATAAACCAGTTATAAATGAAATAGCCTTAACTACTTATAAGGCAAATAAAAAAAGAAACCTGCTTATAATTTTTGCAATTTCCCTAAGCACATTTTTAATTGCCTCTATAATTTCTATTGGCACAAGCTACTGGAAAACTACAATGGAACGCCAGCTTTACACATCTGGCATGGACTATGATATTGCATTAACAGAGCCAGAAGATGCCCAGATTAAAAAAGCCCGTTCCATAGAAGAAATCAAATATGCAGGGCTTCTTGTAAAATGTGCGGTTATTGAAAAATACAAACAGAAAATGCTTGATAAAACAAGGCTTTATTGGGCAGACAATACTTGTTTTGACAAAATGGTACTGCCTGCACTTGAAACATTTACAGGCAGTTATCCAGAAAAAGAAAACGAAATCCTGCTTTCTTCCAGAACCCTTGAAAATATGGGTATCAAAAAACCATATAAAGGCATGGGGCTTAAATTATCTTATTATACTTTAGAAGAAGGTACAGATGAAGAAATATTAGAAAGAGAATTTACACTTTGTGGCTGGTATACTGATTATACCGGAAAAAGCAAGGGATATATTTCAGAAAAATTTTATAAAAAATCTAATGTAAAACCAACAGATTTTACACAGGGCTCATTAAAAATTAAACTTAAACAGCCACTGTATACTGAAAAAGATATACTAGCATTACAGAATACATTAAGCCTTAGTAACCGCCAGATAATTGAAGCTGATGCAGACATAATCTCCTATTTCATTAAAATAACGGCCGGCCTGGCTGGAATACTATTTATGGTTTTTGCAAGCAGCTATCTTTTTATCTATAATACTTTATACATTTCTGTAAGTAAAGATATAAGGTATTATGGACAGCTTAAAACTATTGGGATGACATCAGTCCAGTTAAAAAGATTAATCAACAGGCAGGCTTGCTGGAATGCGCTTGCCGGAATACCCACAGGGCTTGCTGTTGCAATTATACTTTCTAAAATTATTATCCCAGAAGTAATAGGCATTATAGATTATTCATTTAATAAAAACAATACTGTACCTGTAAATATATGGACATTCCTAATAGCTGGCATATTTGCAATGGCAGTCAATAAAGCCAGCAGCCATAAACCAGCCAGGATTGCTGCCGGCTGCTCCCCTGTTGAAGCACTAAATTATACTGGTATTTCTGTAAAACAAAAATACAGGAAACGTGAAAGTACCAGTATCTTTTCAATGGCAATGCAAAATATATTCCGCAATAAAAAACAGGCATTTATAATTTTTCTTTCATTTGTAACTGCAATATCTGTGTATCTCTGTACTTCAATATATATAAGGGCAAATGATGCAAAGTATATTTTGAATGAAGTACTGGATTATGATATACGTTTCCAGAATGAAACAACACTTGAGGAAGAAAAACCACTATTTACAAAAGAAAAAATTAAACAACTGGAAAATTTGCCAGGAATAAAATCTGTAAGGACTGTTAGTTCTAAAGAAGTAGTTATTCCATACCAGGAAGAAACATTTGGCAAATATTTTAAGGAATTATATTCTACAAGATATTTTCCTTCTAAAAGTTATAAAAGTGACATGGAAGAATATAAGAAAAACCCTGAAAACGGTTTTTTCACCTCACGTTTTATAGGTATTGACGAAGCTGGATTTGAATGTCTAAATAAGAGTGTTGGAAATATATTAGATAAAAATGACTTTGAAGCTGGCAAGACTACTGTAACAATCAGGACATTTACAGAAGGGGACAGTGGAATGACAGGAAAAACAGTAAATTTCCGGCTTCCTGGAGGATTAAACCCCGAAAAAGAATATTCTATTAAAATAGCGGCCGTTGCCAGCCAGAACTCTAATCCTGCATTTTTTGCGGGAGGAATTGCACCAGAAATGATTGTCAGTGAAAAGTTTGCAGAAAAACTTTTGGGCAAAACATATATTGAAGCTGTAATGGCAGAATATAAAGAACCTTATAATAAAGAAACAGAAAAAACAGCTATATCTGTTTTTGATGGGATAAATGAAATCAGCAACGAATCCCGGCTGCGTAATTATAATGAAATGAAAACTACTGAAAATAAAACTAAAGTGCTTGGCAACAGCATAAGCATTATTATGGCAATACTTGCAATATTTAACTATCTGGATATGATGGCATCTAATGTGCATAGCCGTTCTAATGAAATAGCAACTCTTGAAAGCATTGGGATGACTTCAAAACAAGTTAAAAGAATGCTTGGTACAGAAGGCTTAGGTTACTCTTTTATATCTGTTATTGTTTCACTGGCAGCAGGCATCCCTTTAAGTTATGCTGTTTTTAATGCCATAAACCTTTATGCAGGGGTTTATTATTCTATTCCCTGGGGAAGAAATATTGCATTCTTTGTAATAATTACTACTATATGTGTAGCAGCACCTATCATTGTGTACCAGAAAACACAAAACCAGAACCTAACCAGCCGTATGGGAGAAAACTTCTAAAAAGAAAAACTCCTGCTTATACTTCCAATATATAAGCAGGAGGATAAAATTATTATAAGAACACCTTTAATTACCAGATATAACTTGTACTTTACATATTTTACACTAATTGTTAATGTTTTACATATACCCGTTAATGGAATTAAAGCCTGTTGAACCAAGCATAGAATAAGAGCCATTATATGTATATGATGAACCATGTGTATTTGCATATGCTGTACTGTTTGCCAGGCGTCCGCTTGCTGAAGCCCTTGCTGAAACTGATGAACCATATGAGCCGCTTCCAGCAAATAATGAATTAATTGTAGTTGCTTTTGCCTGGCCAAGCTTTGTTTCATCAAGTTTTAACTTATTATCATCACCTATTGTAATGCCTATATCAGCAAGAAGCCCTGCATTTTTCTTTGTATTCTTGATTACATCAAGAGTCTTTCCTAATATGCTTGTAGAATTTAACTTGCCCGATGACTCAACAAATGAATTATAGGATTCAACAAACTTCTTAACAGCACTGTTTATTTTTTCTGTATCATAAACCGCCTCACCTTTTTCACCAAGGATTTTGTTGCCACTGTCATCTGTCTTATTTTTGTATAATGACCTGTTCCCAAGTTCTTTAAGTGCATCCACAAGTTTTGTAGCATCAGATGAAACAGTCTGGAGGCTTCCAGCAGAATCCTTTGCTGCACTTGCCTTTGCAGTAGTAGTTCCCTTTCCTGCTTTATCATCATTTTCCTTTATTGTTGAATAATATGAATTCAAAAGTTTTTTATAAGCACCACTTTTTATAAGCGACATGTCACCTATAACACTGCTGCCGCCCCCAAAAAGACCTGCTGCATTGTTCTTATTGCTTGAACCTGATGTATTAAAAAACATGCTGTAAAAATCATTGTTTGAACCAGATACTGAAAAAACTGACATAATACTCACTCCTTTACATTAAAATTCCAGTTGCATAAACCACTCTGCCATGTGTAACTGGAAATTTCCATTTCCAGTCCACTTTCCTATATATTATATCGAAAGATATTTAAAATAATTAACTGCTTTTTCCAAATTTTTGTTACAAATTATCACACTAGTTTCTCCTTTCCCAGAGTTGCAAAGAATTGTAAAAAAATACTAATGGTGATATAATTGTTGCACTATTAAAAAATTAAAGTTATGCACTGTTAATGTGCAGGATTGGAGGATATTATGGATAAGTCCAGAGCCCCGCTTGGATGGAACAGCTGGGACTGTTATGGTGCTGCTGTTGACGAGGATACTGTCAGGAAAAATGCAGATTTTATGGCAAAACACCTTAAAGAATACGGATGGGAATATATTGTTGTTGATATCCAGTGGTATGAACCTTCTGCCAAAAACCATGAATACAATAATTTCACAAACCTTTGCATGGATGAATATTCAAGGCTTATACCAGCAGAAAACCGTTTCCCTTCTTCTGCCAGTGGTAAAGGCTTTACAGAACTTGCCTCATATGTACACTCACTTGGGCTTAAATTTGGAATACATATTATGCGCGGCATACCACGCCAGGCTGTACATACTAATTCAAAAATTAAAGGAAGCCAGAAGACTGCACGTGATATTGCCAAAATGTCAAGTATCTGCACATGGAATACTGATATGTATGGTGTTGACCCCTCAAAAGAAGGCGCAAAAGAATATTATGACAGCATTTTTGAACTATATGCATCATGGGGTGTTGATTTTATAAAATGTGATGATATTGCAAGGGAACTTCCCCATGAGGAAACAGAACTTGTGCTTCTAAGCAATTCACTTAAAAACTGTGGCAGGGATATGGTACTAAGCCTCTCACCAGGGCCTGCGCTTCTTGAAAAAGCTGAGCTTTATAAACAGTTTTCTAATATGTGGCGCATTACAGATGATTTCTGGGATAAATGGGATGCCCTTTATGATATGTTTTCACGTGCTGAAAAATGGTGTACACACTCTGGCGCCGGGCACTGGCCAGATGCCGATATGCTGCCTATAGGTCCTATACGCCAGGATTATGATAAATCTGACTGTACAAAGTTTACAAAAGATGAACAAATTACTATGCTTACATTATGGTCAATTTTCCGTTCACCACTTATGATAGGCGGTGAAATGACAAAATTTGATGATTTTACAATGGGGCTTATTACTAATAAAGAAATATTAAAAATGCATAAAAACTCACGTAACTCACACCAGGTCTGGAAAAAAGAAATTAATGGTACAGAACATATCTTATGGACAAGTACAGATTGTGAGGGCGGACTATATATTGCAATATTTAATACAGGCAGAAGCGGCAGCAATATTACACTAAATTTTGAAGATATAGAAATAAATACTGCTGATGTACTTGAATTGTGGAGTGGTGAAGAAATTGCAAAGGCTGTTTCCTCAATAGATATAAAATTGCCTGCACATGGTGCAAAAGCTTACCATCTAGAATATTAATATTATAAAAATAACCAGCCAAAATGTAACCAACAAATATTGAATTATCTTACATCTATTAATACTGGTACTTATTTCCGCCGATATAACTTATACAATTAATTAAAGACAGCTATGGAAAGGGGTGCAATACTATGGGAATATCAATTTTTGCTGCCAGTAATAACAAAGAGGGCTTATTTGTAACAAACAGGCATGCAGCAAAAGACAGCCAGGGCTCTAAAAATACCAAGGGTGGAAAAAATGTTTTTGCTGGTGACTTTAATGCACAGAATAAGAATACTATTGAACTTAAACGTAAACTTGCCTATAAACGTGCTATGAAAATCCTTACTGATACTTTTGCAACAGAACAGGATATTGATAATGGCATAAAGGGGCTTAAAGAACAGCAGGAACAGCTTAAACAAGAAGCACTGGAAGATAAAAAAGCCGCCATGGGCGTAGAAGATGAACGCACACAGCTTATGGAAAGATATGGCGTAACAGAAGACTCAGAAGAACATAAGGACTTGGAGCTTCTTAGGAAAGAATTCCAGACAGATGCAGAACTTACAGACAGTGAGAAGGAACAACTGGCTGAAATACATAAAAAAGGGCTTACTGCATACCAGAAAGATATGATAGAACTCGACCGCAAGGAAGAAGTTTACAGACAGCGTGCTGGACAAAAGGAATCTTCAGCTAATGCAATTTCAAGTTCAATCACTGGAATAGAACTTGACCGCCTTAAAACACATCCTGTAGCAAATGCCACACGGGAAGCAGATGAAATAATTGAAGCAGCTAACAAAGAACTTATTGGCGGACTCTGGGCAGAAGCAAAAGACCATATTGATGAGAAGATGGAAGAAGTTATGGAGAAAGCTGAGAAAGAGGCTGAGGAGAAAGAAGAGGAAGAAAAGAAAGAAGCAGAGCGCAAGAAGGAAAAACTTGAAACTGAAAAACGCATTGAAGAATCCAAACTGTCTGCCTTAGTTACCACAAGTGCAGGACAGGATACACCAGCCAGTACACCTGTTGATAAATCATTTGATACAACGGAAGTGCATGATATTATACAGGAAAGTTCTGGCAATAATTCCTCCGCTTCAAAAGCTGAAAAAGAAATACAAAAACTCGTTGAAGAGTTAAATCTTATAATGGAAGACCTTAAAGGTACAAAAATAGATATGAATGCATAAAACCACTGGCATACATGCCTATATCAATATTATGCCAGCTAAAAAGCACTTTACCAGACAAAAAGCTCCACAGTAGAATATTTATTTCTGTGGAGTTTTTTATAAGCATGCAATTAGCACATTCCCATATAAGATTTAAGCAACTCTGCTGCCTGCTTTATAATATAACAGGTTCTTTCTATATCTTCATCTGTATGTGCTGCTGATATAAACATTGCTTCAAATTGCGATGGTGCAATATATATTCTATTTTTTAGCATATAATCAAAATACATTGCATATTTTTCTGTGTCAGAGCTTACTGCTGTTACATAATCTGTAACTTTTTCTTCTGTAAAAAAGACTGACATAAGCGAGCCAGCCTGGCTTACACACACACTGCTCCCAAATGCCTTTTCTGCCGCCAGCCGGATTTTTGTAGTGTTTTCTTCTATCTTATTATAAATATCGTTATCGTCTTTTAAAATCTTTAAAGTTTCTATACCTGCTGTTACTGCAACTGGATTTCCTGACAATGTACCAGCCTGGTACACCCCTCCAAGCGGTGCAACCATCTCCATAATATCCCTGCGTCCGCCATATACTGCAAGCGGCATGCCGCCGCCGGCAATTTTGCCAAGCACTGTAATATCTGGAACTATGCCAAAGTATTCCTGTGCACCTCCTTTTGCAAGACGGAAACCTGTTATTACCTCATCAAATATCAAAATTGATTTATACTGTTTTGTTATTTCCCTAAGACCTTCAAGGAATCCAGGTACAGGAGGCACAACCCCCATATTTGCAGCAACAGGTTCAACAATTACTGCGGCTATCCCGCTTCCGTATTTTTTGAAAAGGCTTTTTACAGACAGAATATCATTATATTCTGCAACTAATGTACTTTCTGTACAGCCTTCTGGCACTCCCAGGCTGTCAGGTACAGACTGTGTTAATGCACCTGAGCCAGCTTTTACAAGAAGCCCGTCAGAGTGCCCATGATAACACCCCCGGAATTTAATAATTTTATCCCTTCCTGTAAATCCCCTTGCTGCCCTTATTGCACTCATAACTGCTTCTGTACCAGAATTTACAAGCCGCAGCATTTCCATAGAAGGCACAAGCTCCTGTATAATTGATGCCAGCACATATTCTTTTTCTGTAGGCGCACCAAATGTCAGCCCGTTATTACATGCTTTCTTTACAGCCTCTATTACACGGCTGTCTGCATGTCCAAGTATTCCTGGTCCCCATGAACACACATAGTCTGTATATTCACTGCCATCAACATCATATATCTTTGAACCTTTTGCCCTCTCAATAAAAACGGGGTTCTGGTTTACTGCCCTGAAAGCACGCACAGGGCTGTTTACACCACCTGGCATTATTTCTTTTGATTTCTTAAATAAAGCTTCTGATTTCCAGCCAGCCATTTTCATGCCTCCTTAAGCCACTTCACTGCATCTAATGCATGGTAAGTTATTATAATGCCTGCACCTGCCCTTTTAATTGAAACCAGGTTCTCCATTACAACCTTTTTTTCATCAATCCAGCCATTTAAAGCAGCTGCCTTTACCATTGAATATTCACCACTTACATTATAAGCAGCTATAGGATAATTTGTATGGTTTGAAACTTCCTTAATTACATCCAGATATGCAAGTGCTGGTTTTACCATTATAATATCTGCACCCTCTGCAATATCATTTTCACACTCCCTTATAGCCTCACGTCCATTAGCCGGGTCCATCTGGTATGTTTTCCTGTCACCAAATGAAGGGGCAGACTGGGCAGCATCCCTGAATGGCGAGTAATACCCTGATGCAAACTTAGCACTGTAAGCCATTATTGGAGTATTTTTAAAACCCGTAATATCAAGTGCTTTCCTTATGTACGCAACATGCCCATCCATCATATCAGAAGGTGCAATAATATCTGCCCCTGCCTTTGCAAGGCTTACAGATGTCTTTGCAAGCAGTTCAAGTGTTTCATCATTTAATACCTCCCTGCCGCATACAATCCCACAATGTCCATGTGAAGTATATTCACAAAGGCAGACATCAGCTATAAGAATAATATCTGGTGCTTTCTTTTTAATCTTCCTTATTATATTCTGTGTAACACCATTATCATTATATGCTTCACTTCCAGTTTCATTTTTATGCTTTGGTATACCAAAGACAAGAATTGCCTTTATTCCTGAACTAATTACCCTCTCAAGCTCTTCATCAAACCTGTCATTTGAATACTGGTAAATACCAGGCATTGAAGCAACCGGCTCTTTAATATTTTTACCCTCCTTAATAAATACAGGATATACTAAATCATCTGTTGTAACTACTGTTTCCCTTACAAGATCCCTTAAGCTGCTGCTAGCCCTTAACCTGCGCATACGTACCATATTTTCTAACCCCGTTTCTTTAAATTTTATATTAAACGCTTTTAAATGTAAATAAAATATCAAATATAACATCTAAAAAACTATTATTTAAATCTTCCAATAATTGACAGCTACTTTCGTCTAAAGAATATAGATTATGTACTATAAGACATCTGACATTATGTAAATTATTAGGTTGTTAATTTATCTGGCATCCCCTTCAAGCATTACTTCCCTCTCTTAATGCATTAATAATACCTTCCACATTATTTAATTGTGCTGTTATTATACCTGCTTCTGTGCCATATTCTTCTCTGGCTGCCTTTTTTGTTACGTCACCTATACATATAAATTCTATGCCAGCAGGAAGTTTTTTCCCTTTATTCTTTAACAGCCTGGCAAATTCCTTTACTCCAGATGTGCTTAAAAATATAATGCTGTTTAATTCGTCAAGCCTGTCTGCCCCTGGCAGCAGATGTCCTTTTACATCATATATTTTTATTTCTTTAAAAGATATATTTTCCTGCTCCAGTATAACTGTTAATTCCCTGCTGCCTTTAACTGCCCTTGGCAGAAGCAGTGTTTCTCCAGGAAGCATGGCAGAAGCAAGTTCTTTTGCAAGTATAGCCGATGTATATCCTGACGGGATAAAATCTACATTAATGCCAAAGCCTGCAAGTGCTTCTTTAGTGCCGCTGCCAATAACTGCAAATTTAAGCACTGCAAGCCTGCGTATATCCATATGCATTTTCTTTAATGTTTCAAAGAAAATTAATACACCATTCCTGCTTGTAAATACAACCCATCTGTATTTCTCTATATTACCAAGTTCCTCTTCAAGTTCCTGTGTTACAACATTAAAAATATCCATTCCGCATACAGGTACACACTCTATATTTTCCATTTCCAGCCCTGTTTTTAACTTTTCCATTAGTGCTTCTGTTGCAACAATGCCGGCTTTCTTTTTATAAAACTTACTACATGCAATGCCATCTTTTTCTGCATTTTTATTATAAACATAGTTGTATGCTGCCGTTTCACCTATTACTATTACCGCAGGCGGCAATATATTCTTTTCTGTTACCCTTTTTCCAATATCTCTAAGACTTGAGCGCAAAACCACCTGCATTTCTGTAGTACCGCCTGAAATAACAGCAGCCGGCATTTCTGCCGGCATACCCTCTTTAAGCAGACTGCCTGTTATTTCTTTTATATTGGAAAGCCCCATCAAAAATATAAGAGTGCCGCCTGCATCCACGAGGGCTTTATAATTACAAACTGGTAAACCTGTGCCTGTATCTGTATGCCCCGTTATTACATGGAAACTCCTGCTGGCTCCCCTGTGTGTAACAGGAATCCCTGCACACTCTGGCACGGCTATTGCTGATGTTATGCCTGGTATTACTTCATAAGGGATATTGTGCTGGTTTAATGCTTCTATCTCCTCTGTGCCCCTTCCAAATACAAAAGAATCGCCGCCTTTAAGCCTTGCAACAATATTGTTTTTTAATGCATATTCCGTTAATATCTGGTTAATCTCCTCCTGTTTAATATAATGGCTGCCTGCCTGTTTTCCAGCATAGATTTTTCTACAGCCTGGCTTCAGCAGTTTAAGAAGTTCTTCATTTGCAAGCCTGTCATATATAACAACATCACATATCTTTAATTTTTCTGCGCCTTTAAGTGTTATAAGCCCTTTATCCCCCGGTCCTGCACCTATAAAATATACAATTCCCACTAGATTAATACCCTTTCTTCAAATATCTTATTGCCCTGTCTGTAAGATTGGCTGCATCCTCACGCCTGCCAGTCCCCCTGAAACTGTATTGTGCCTTTTCCAGTCCGCCAAATTCCTTTAAAATGTACACACAGAGAAGTTCTTCACCCTCCAAATCATAAAAATAACTTATAACGCCTATGCTGTTATTGCACCCTGCGCCCAAAGCCTCTGCTATTTTTCTTTCAATCTGGAAGTTTAAAAATGTATCACTGTCATTTATATCCCTCAAAACCCTGCCTATAAATGTGTCTTCTTCTGCATCTTCCCTTCTTGTTTCAACAGCTATTATTCCCTGTCCGCCAGCAGGCGTTATTTCCTCTTTACTAAAATACTTGTATTCTAAATCTTTCTCCCTGTCAAGCCCAAGCCTTTTCAAACCAGCAGCAGCAAGTATTATTCCGTCATATTCCCCATTACGGAGTTTATTTATTCTTGTATCTACATTCCCCCGTATTTCTTTAAATCTTGCATTATTGCAAAGCCTTATAAACTGCCTCTGCCGGCGTATGCTTCCTGTCCCGGTAACCACGCTGGATTTATTCTTTAAATCTTCAAACAGAATGCCAGCCCTTGTTACCAGCACATCCCTTACATCCTCCCTTGGCAGTACACATGGTATGCAGAGCCCGTCCTTTAAGCCACCAGGCAAATCCTTAGCACTATGTACGGCCATATCTATGCTGCCATTAGAAAGCGCTTCCTCAATTTCTGTAATAAAAACCCCTTTATCACCAAAGCTTGAAACAGGCTTGTCTGTTTCCCTGTCGCCCTTTGTGCTTATTATTACCCTTTCAATATCTGCACCAGGATATTTTGCTTTAATTGCAGAAATAACAAGTCCAGTCTGCGCAAGCGCAAGCGCACTCCCCCTTGTGCCAATCCTGGTTAATTTCTGTTCCATTATATTTTGCCCCTCTTTATTTTTATTTTATTAATGCTGTTTCCTGTATTCTTCTATAATATATTTAACAACATCTTCTGGTATCTCTCCATCATGCTCCTTGCCATACATTACCAGTTTTTCAAATATCCGTTTTCTGGCTGCATCTTTAATATCCTTTGTATTTTTAATTACATATTCCCTGCTTTTTTCAAGGTTCTTTGCGAGCCTGGAATAATAATCTGGCATTATTTCTTTTATATCATTTTTAATACCTGCGGCTAATGCAGGGCTTGCCCCTCCCGATGAAACAGCCACAAGCAGAGGTTCTTTATGGATAATTGCCGGGAATATAAATGAACATGCTTCTTTTATATCCACAACATTTACAGGTATCTTCTGTTTTTTGCATATTTCCGAAATATGCAGCCCAAGTTCCTTATTCCCTGTTGCTGCAATAACAAAATCCATCCCATCTATATCATTATCTTCAAATCTGCGCAGCCTGATATCTATCTTTTTATTATTTTTGGCAAGTTTTAAAAGGCTGTCACAGGCAGATATTGCCACAATATGTATATTTACATTATATTCTGCAAGTACCCCTGCTTTATGCAATGCTGTGCTTCCACCTCCTGCAATAAGACAGTCCATATCCTCTATATCTGTTATAAATGGAAAATAAGCCATTATTCCCCTCCATTTATTTCCTTAATGTAAATCCTTTCCAGCACATCCTTAAAACCATCACTTCCAAGCACATCTTCCAGGTAATATACCATATTCCTGAACCACTTTTCCTTATTGAATTTATCTGCAAGGACTGCATTTTCTTTCACTCTGGCAAGAAAATCACGGATATATATTTTTTTCATTGTGTTTTCTACACATTCTTTTACTGTTTCTTCTGCCTTGCAAAGTTCACCAAGTTTTATATTAGTATTTTCTTTGGAAAGTGTATTAAAATAATCTATGTCAAGAAGTTTTATATTATGAAGCCCTGCAAGCATCCTGTCTATATCATATGGAACTGCAAGGTCAATTAAAAGCTTTTCCTGGTTATTTCCCGCATATTTTAAATATTCATTATATGTCAGTGTATAATGAGGGCTTGTTGTTGCACTTACTATTGCACACATCTTGTTTATATATTTATAACGCTCTTCAAAACTTGTTACTTCTATGAGCCTGCTTCCATGCCACCACGTACCAGCATCCAGCCCACGCTTCCTGGCTGTGCCTGTCACTGGTATGCCCTTGGCTGCCAGGTTTCTTGCAACAATTCCCCCAGTTTTGCCTGTTATCCCGATAACCATTACCCTTTTGCCAGGAAACTTATCTTTATTAATGTTTTTTTCAATATATTTTTCAATTGTATTGGCGGTTATAGTCCCGATAGAAACAGGGGTGGTAGAAAGCCTTGTTTTTGATTTGCCAGATTTGGCGCAGTTAAGTGCATTCTGGAATATTATATTTAATTCACTGTCTGTATGGCGTGCTTTAAGAGCAGCAAGGTATGCCTCCTTAACCTGGCGCAGTATTTCATCTTCGCCAAGCACCATTGAGTCAAGCCCGGACGCCACATTAAAAAGATGGCTGGCTGCACTGCTTCCGCCATAAAAAAGACAGTATTTCTTTATACTGTTGTCACTTGTATTTTTAAATAATGCAATATTTTTTGCCACTTCTTCAACAGAACGGCTGCTTCCTGTAAAATAAACCTCACTTCTGTTACATGTAGATAAAATTACCCCACCCTTTATTATATTATTTTGGATAAGTTTTTTAATAAATATATACTGCTCTTCCTGTGAAAAAGCAAAACCCTGCCTGGTTTCCAAGGGTGTATTTTTATAACTGGCACTTATACAGAACATACCTTGCAATCCTTGTCTTTCTGGAATTTTACAATACGGAACTTCATATCCAGTGCATCAAACACCAGCATCCTGCCTGTAAGCAGCCCTCCTGCACCTGTAATATATTTTACAGCTTCCATTGCCTGTAAACTTCCTGCTGTACCACAAACAGCACCTAAAATCCCTGCCTGGTTTCCTGTTGGGACAACGCCCTCTGGCGGAGGTTCTTTAAATAAACACCTGTAACATGGTGAAATGCCTGGCACATAGGTAAAAAGCTGTCCCTGGAAACGTGTTACACCTGCATGTGAAAATGCCTTTTTTGCTTTTACACATGCATCATTAATAAGAAACTTTGATGAAAAATTATCAGTTGCATCTATTATAAAATCGTAACCTTCTATTAAGTCCATTATATTGTCTTTATCTGCAAATGTTTTATATATATTAACTTTAACATAAGGGTTTACAGCTTTCACTGCCCTTTCTGCTGATTCTGCCTTAGGCTTTCCTATGCTGTCTGTTGTATGCATTATCTGCCTCTGGAGATTTGAAAGTTCTACCTGGTCAGGGTCTGCAATGCCTAAAGTGCCTGTGCCTGCTGCCGCCAGGTAAAGCGCTGCTGGCGAACCAAGGCCTCCTGCACCTATTACCAGAACCTTTGCATCAAAAAGTTTCTGCTGGCCCTTTCTGCCAATTTCATCTATAACCAAGTGGCGCTGGTATCTTACCATCTGCTCTTTGCCAAATTCCATTTTAACCTCATTTCTGTAATGCCTTCCCACATCTTAAGTGTCTTACAGCCTGGGACATTAACACACTTGTTTGGTTTCTTTTCCAGGCATGCAACAGGTGCAAATGCTTAATTTTAATGTTAAGTACGTGTTACATCATTAAGCCACTTATATGTTTTATACCTCCATGTTGAAACAGGTATTTTTAATACTTCATCACAATAAAGTATAAAAGCCACTGCTGCCGCTGGCAGCCCAAGTGCAAATGCTGATATATACCCTATGATTATTGAAACTCCCCACATAAATGCCACATCAAGGAAAAAGCCAAACCTTGTATCACCACCGCCCCTGAATATGCCAACAATAAGAGTGGTATTATATGCCTGTGCTATTACATAATATGACATTATTAAAATCATTATTGATAACAGTCTCCTTGAATCATCTGATAAAACAAGCACTGACAGTATAACAGGCCTGGCACAAAGTATGACCAGGCTTCCAAAAACACCTGTCCCTATTGACAGCTTTATAAAACGCCCTCCGTAT
>CAJTXH010000057.1 GCA_910580005.1 uncultured Lachnospiraceae bacterium
GATTCTTCCCATGGTCCATATTCCAGGTAGCAGGGTTTCCTTTCTGATTCTGTAACTGCATAGCTGGCTGTATCTGCAATAAGGGTACGCCTGCCTGTATGTATATCTATCCTGTAGAGGGAATCAGAGAAATATTCTGTATAATACAACGTATTGCCACATAAACATCCAGCAACGATGTTATAAGCATCATCTAGTGTTTCTGTGGCTTTTTTTGTTTCCAGGTCAAGCCTGTATATGGACGACCAAGAAGACGGCAGGTACAGGCTGCCTTTATGGAAACGCATTGCATATACATTAGCCAGTCCGGTCAGTTTTTTTAGTTTTTTAAGTGATAGTATTTTATGGAAATCCTCCCCTTCAAGGCCGCAGGAGTATATGCTGCCATCATATGAAATGAACAGCCTGCTGTCTGACAGGCAGAAACTTATGCCTGTTTCCATGTGTTTCTTTTTGGCAGGGTCAAACCTGTATACAACTTTTACAGTTTTGTCTTTTTTATTTATTCTTATAATTTTGCAGCTGTCTTCAGGGTAGAAAATATAGTTTTCGTTCTGTAAAACCAGACCGTTTCCAAAATCTGGTTCGAGCAGTCTTCTCTGGTAATCAATCGTAATTTTTGCGCTGTCCCAGTCATATTTGTCTGACAGTTTTTCTTCCTGGCTTTCCTGTGGTGTATATTCTGTGCTGCCTGGCTGTGTAATATTTTCCCTGGTGATTTTAAAGGTTTTATCCCTGGCAGGCTGGGGGTATGACAGGGACGAAAGGTATTCCTCATAATTCAAGTGTTCAGGATAGTAAAACAGCATATCGCCGGTAAAGTATTCCAGACTAAAAAAGTCCCTTATGTTTTCTATTTTACTGAAAGCAGAAGTATTGGTATCATATATGGCAACACTTTTCAGCTCAAAGGTTCTGCCTTCATGATATTTTTTGTCTTTAATATATTTGACAGCAATTTTTCCTGAATCCGAGTCTATGGTGTCTATTTGTGAAAATTTTATTTTTTTCTTAAAGCTGAATATTTTTTTATCCTTTTTCCCTTTACGGTACATATAAATATTAAGGTTATGCATATAATAAAGTTCCCCGTCTTTTTCCGTAAGTGCATAACATGCTTTTTTTGTAATGCGGGAACTTTTCCCTGTATGTGTATCTGTTTTATAAAGTGAGCGGTTCCCTATACTTGTATAATATAATGTGCTGCCACAGAAACATGCATCAGAGGCTTTTTCTGACATTTTTTTAATTTTTTTTGTTTTTAAGTCTAATTTCCATATAAAGGAATTAATAGACAGATACAGGCTGCTTTGGTGGAATTTTAGAGTTTTATCATTTCCGTAGTACCATGCATCAGGTTCTATGGCAGTAACCTGTTTTTTTAATTTTTTACGTGATATTATTTTATGCAGGTTTTTGCCATTAAAGCCACAGGAATAAACATTGCCGTTATATTCAATAAATAGCCCGTCATCTGAACGGCAGTAATGTATATATATATTCTTTTTCTTTTTTACAGGCTTGAACCTGCATATAATCTTTTTAGACCCGTCTGCCTTGCTTATACGGGCAATTTTACATCCATCTTCAGGATAGAAGACATAATCCTGGTTTTGTAAGACCTGTCCTTCCCCAAAATTTGGGGAATAGGGATATTGCATAATCCTTGCATTTTCCCAGTTATATATCTCTGACAGTTTTTTTTCTTTTGCTTGTACAGTTTTTTGCTTTTCTGGTGCTATGGCAGGCTGTGCTGTTTCTTCTTTAACAGCAATGTTTTCTGTTCCTTTTATGGCAGGTTTCTGGCATCCTGTAAAAAGAAGGGCAAGCAGGCAGAAAGCAGATACTATGTGTTGGATTTCCTTATGTTTTTTGTTAAAGGATAGTTTATTTTTTGTAAATGCCATTTTATACACCTCCCTGGTATTTAATTTCATTAAGTACAAGCCCTTTAAAGTCCCGCCTCTAATATGCCAGGTATGAGAGGTATTTATCGTCCCAGTTTTTTGTGTAAAACAGCATGTCACCAGACAGGCACGCAAGATTGAGGATGTCTGGTATGTTTTCTATTTTAGTGATAGTGGATGTATTTATATCATATATAAGTACATTATTATCACGGACATCATACTTCTGGCTGCTGTAATATTGTATGGCAATTTTGCCTTCGGAACAGCATACTTGTGATATTGCAAGGTCAGATTCCCATATCTTTTTATCCTTTTTCCCTTTGCGGTACATATATATGGCAGATTTCCCCCATACTTCATATTTCAGGTAATAGGGTTTCCCATTTGCTGCTGTAACTGCGTACCTGGTTGCATCTGCATTTGGACCTGTACCTATATCTTTAATACATGAACGCTTGCCTGTACGTGTATCTGTCTTATAGAGGGAACATCCGTAATTCCCTGCATAATACAGAATGTTACCACATAAACATACGCCAGAGGTGCCATAATTTGATATTTTTGTGGTTTTATTTGTTTCCAGGTCAAGCCTGTATATGGACGATAAATAAGATGACAGGTACAGGCTGCCTTTATGGAAACATATTGCATCTATTTCTGTATCATGGGTTATCTTTTTCAGTTTTTTCTTTGACAGTATTTTGTGGAAGTCCTTCCCTTCATAGCTGCAGGAGTATATGTTACCTGCATATATAATGAACAGCCTGCTGTCTGACAGGCAGAAGTACATGTTTGTGAAACTGTATTTCTTTTTGGCAGGGTCAAACCTGCATACAATCTTTACAGTTTTATCTTTTTTATTTATTCTTATAATCTTACAGTCGTCTTCAGGGTAGAAAATATAGTTTTCATTTTGTAAAACCGGACCGTTCCCAAAGGTTGGTTCCGAGTACGCAGTTGTAATTTTTGCGCTGTCCCAGTCATATTTGTCTGACAGTTTTTCCACCTGGTTTTCTTGTGGTGCGCCTTTTGTGCTGCCTGGCTGTATACTGCTTTCCCTGGTGGTTTTAAAAGTTTTATCACTGGCAGGCTGCGGATATGACAGGGATGAAAGGTATCCCCCGTCATTTCCTTCTTTAGGGGAGTAAAACAGCATATCACTATCAAAGTAATTCAAACGGTAAAAGTTCCTTATGTTTTCTATTTTACTGAAAGCAGAAGTTCTGATATCATATATTGCAATACTTTCAGGCTTTGGGTCTTTACCTTCAATATATCTGCTGTCTTTAAGGTAATTGATAGCAATTTTTCCTAAATCAGACCGAATGTGTAATATTTCTGAATATTTAATTTTATTATTAAAGCTGAATATTTTTTTATCCTTTTTCCCTTTACGGTACATATAAACATTACAATTATGCACATAATAAAGTTTTCCATTTACTTCTGTAAGAGCCTCACATGTCTTTTTTGTAACGTGGGAAGTTTTACCTGTATGTGTGTCTATTTTATAAAGTGAGTCGTCAGTTAGTATACCTATGTCATCATCAAATACATCTGTATAGTATAATGTACTTCCACATAAACATGCATTATAGTTTCTTTCTGACATTTTTGTGATTTTTTTTGTTTTTAAGTCTAATTTCCATATAAAATAGCCAATAGATATGTACAGGCTGCTCTGGTGGAATTTTAATGCATTAGGCACTGTAAAGTCCCATGCATCAGGTTCTATAGCAGTAACCTGTTTTTTTAGTTTTTTACGTGATATTATTTTATGCAGGTTGTCCCCGTTAAAATCACAGGAATAAACATTACCATTATATTCAATAAAAAGCCCATTATTTGAAAGGCAGTAATATATATATGTGTATTCTTTTTTAGCAGGGTTTAACCTGCATATAATTTTTTTAGTCCCGCCTGTCTTGCTTATACGGGCAATTTTAAAGCCGTCTTCAGGGTAAAATACATAGTCTTTGTTTTGTAAGACCTGGCCTTCCCCAAAATTTGGGTGACAAGGATAATCTATAATCCTTGCACTTTCCCAGTCATATATTTCTGAGAGTTTTTTTTCTTTCTCCTGTACAGGTTCTTGCTTTTCTGGTGCTGTTTTTATTGTAGGCTGTGCTGTTTCTTCTTTAACAGCAGTGCTTTTTGGTGCTTTTATGGCAGTTCTCTGGCAGCTTGCAAAAAGAAGGGCAAACAGGAAGAAAGCAGTAATTCTTTTAAGAATTTTTTTGACAGGCTTTTTTTTTCTGGTTGTATTTTTATTAGTTGTGCTTTCATCAATTATGTTTAAACATTTTTTCTTGTCAAGTTTTAGTAAGTAATCTCCTGTATCTGTAATTTGTTTCCTAAATTCTTCTGCATCTTCATATTTCCAGCCATATAATGTTTTTTTATTTTTATTTGTTTTTTTCTGGAAAGAGGAAGGGGATGATGTTTCAAATATTTTTATTTCATATTTAACGCCTTTTTTTTCCACGCTATTGTTGCCAATCATGTATTTTGTATTTCGTAATGATGTGGTTTTTGTAGTGTCTATTGAAGACGTATTCAGTCCTGCTAACTTCCAAGCTGCGTAAATTGACACTTCACCAAGTGTGTTCTGTACTTCTTTTTCTTGCTCTGTGATGCTCTTGTTTTTCTTGGTTTCCTTTGACATGAGATTCTTTGCTTGGATTTTTTTGGGGCCGGTTTCTGCAACAACACAATATAAATAATTTCCGTTCCCTTTTCCTCCTTTCTTTGTAATTACCCCTAGTGAATACTTGAATCTACCTGTCTTTTTATTGTCTGGCAAAACTATATAAGGGATTTCATCAGCGCCTATATTTTCTCCGAAACAGCTTGTTTTGTTGTTTTTGCCATGGTGTTTGTCACCATAATACTCAGTAAATTCCATTAGTTCTGATACTTTGCCATCTGTGCATACACGCAGTATTTCTACTGTTTCCTCCCATTTATCCCCTAAGTCATGCGTTTTGCTTTTTTTGGTTTTATTTTTAAGGCTGGTTATTTTCGAGATGGTTATTATATCCTGCAAGTTGTCTTTTATTTTCCTGCCATGGGACAGACCGCTTGCCCCTGTCTTGGCATTGCCATACAGCCTTTCAAACAGTTCTATTGTATTTTTTGCCTCTTTTAGTGCGTTTATGTCACTAGTTCTTTCTGGACTGGAAGCCTCTATTATGGACAGCTTTTTTCTTAACCTTTCTAAATTGCCATATGCAGGGATTGCTGCCAGTAAAGCAACAGTACATTTCCATTTATCTTCCATACTTGTTACTTTGCCAATAACAGGTACAGCCCCGTTTAAAGCAGATACTAAGTGTAAAGGTTCTTTATGTTTTCTGCTAAGAGATAGTTTATTGCCTGTAAATGCCATTTTATACCTCCTCCCCGGTATTTAAATACAAGTATATTGTTAATGTACAAGTATATTATTAATGTTTGTGTTATAAGACATATAGTTACAAATATCATGATACTAACATAAAAAACTTGATATTTCTACATCTAAAGGCGTAATGGTCCTTTTATGCCAAAATTGGTCAAATATAGCCTGTTTACCATATTTTACACAGGTTATATATTGATTGTTTTGTATTACATAGAAAAATATAGCATAAAAGGCTATAATTAACCAATTTAGCCGTAATTAGGTTATTATCTGTTTTAGGTGTAGAAAAATGTATTTTTTTGTGATATTATTCATAGAGCAAACAGATACTTAAGAGTTAAATATTATAAGGAAACTATCAGTTTCTGTTATTGAAGAGCATTATAACGAAAGCATGAGGGCTCTTTATGCATCAGTAGGCCAGGAATATGATGAGGATACAACATTTTTAAAGCTTTCAACACATGGCATGGACCAGTATATTGAGAATACAGAAGATTTGGAGAATGCAAATTATAGCAGGTACGCAATTCCATGCCTGCCAAACTTTACTGTAATACCTAGTGATAAGTCACGTGTAGTATTAGGTTCTAAGGCAGTCCGTGGATAGGACGGGAAGACTGTGGAGTACCAGCATGCAACAGCACCAAGAAAATATGAATTATCCCATGCTTTTGTTGTTTCTTATGAGGAACAGTTTACAAAGACAGATGGAAGCTTTACTTTGGTGTTAAAACAAAAGAAAGACAGGATTAATGGCGTAGTGATTGAGTAATCTGTGGACATTATCCAGCCTGGAAAATACAAGTTTACAGATATGACCAGGGAGGCGTGCAGTTTTGTACGCCTTTCTGTGAATTAGGAGCAGGAATGGAAGAATACTAGATTTTTTATTTGTGTTTTTATTTGCTGCCTTCTACAACAGATAAAACAAATAAGAGCATAATATTTATTTTTCTTGTGCAGTCTGTTTTCGTTTTGGCTGCCATATTTTCTATTATCATGGTTTTAATTTTCCATTACTATAAAAAGAAACAGGTTTCACCCTATGAAACAGTATATTTGGTTACTGGTGACGGGAAAATAAAAAACAGGTTTTTATTACAGGGCAGGAAGTCTTTTATAATTACAGGAAAACCAGACGGGAAAGAAGTTTTTATAGAAGATTATGCCAGACCAAGGCATGACAAGTACATTTACGGAGTTTGTAACCTTGTTTCAGGAATATGGTATCTTGAAGCATTTCCTGGCAGCCGTCCATTAGGCATTAGAGAAGGTGGGGAAAGTGTAATTTACCAGCTTAAAGGAGAAATTCCTTATCCGGCTTCATGCCAGGACATAATTTATGTGGATAACTGTAAAATTACGATGAAACAAAAATATCCGAAGTAAGCAGAATGAGTCTGATACGTTGTAAAAATGGCTATTTATTTAGTGAAAAAAAGCATGGTAGCATATGCCCTTATTGTAATGTTGTTGTAAATAAAAAACAGTAATGCCGCAGAAGACCCACAAGGGAAGTATAGTAATATTGTATATCTTAATGATTTAGAGGTATTAAAGCCGGTAACTGGCTGGATTGTCTGCCTGGAAGGGCCTTCACGTGGCAAGGATTACCGGATTATTGCAGAGAAAAACTTTCTGGGGTGTGCCAGCGATATGGAAATACGCATTACAGGAGATGATACAGTCTGTTTAAGAAACCATGCAGTCTTTGTTTATGACCCGGAGAAAAACCATACTATGCTTTTGCCAGGTGATTAACAAGGACTTGTTTATATACTTGATGATGATGATAACTGGGATACAAGCCAGGGGAATTATGAAACTGTTGTGTCATTAGGGTATTGCAGGGAATATATAAAAGTTATAGAAAGTTTATACAGGCGGTTTAATAAAAACCAGAAACAGTGGTATACAATAAACTGCCCATTTATCTATAAAATGCTTGCTGTTTCTGACATAAAGAGAATTGTGCCAGAAGATGCAGATGTGCAAAAAGAAATATATAAAACCAGAGCTTGGGCAGCACCAGCAGGCAAGGAAGAAGTTTATATGCATAAAATTATGCTGGAAAATACAGATGTGGGATATCTTGCAGTTCCAGAAGAAGAATTTCTCCAGACAGTTTTTTCACAAGATAGTTTATATGTTTGTACCAGGAAAAGGGAGTACCAGAATATGAAACTGCTAAAAATAGCATGTATGGATGCAGATAAAGATTTAACAGGATTAATATATCCATTACAAACTAATAAAAGGCAGATGCGGCATATAGACAGGCAAGCATTATCAAGTCCCATGTGTCTTTGCACAAAAGGGGAAATAGAACGGATAATAAGTTCATATTAATACCAGAAAGAAAGATAACATTAATCCTGCATCCAAAAGACAGTACAGATATTTTCAGGCATAAAAAGTTGTAGATTGTATTTACAGATGATTATAATTCAGATAAGTGGTTTATTGATTTAACTGATTTAAAACAAAACATACCAGAAATTTACTGGCATGCATCGGAAGGTTCAGTTAACACAAATTGTTTTAGTCTGCATGATTTATACTTTGTAACAGTTTAGCAGATTTTAGTAAATGGTATATATAGAGATTATTAAGATTGAAAAAATATAATAATTAAAATAAATATAAAATTAAATGTAGCAAAAGATATAAATTGCATAACCTGGTTTTTGTTTTTTGTATAGGAAAGAGGAATTAAATATATTAAATGAATTAGACAAGTATTTAAAAAGTGATATGTTAGAAGATTATTGGTATGACAGTACATTATTTATATGTGAGGATATTATACAGAAATTTTCTTCTACGGAATGGGATAAGCTGGAAAACATGATTCCTAAAGAGGATATATGCTGGAATATACGTCTTGCAGAGTGCCTGGGAGATATTAATAACCAGTATGCTATAGAATGTATATTGAAAATGCTTAATACAGGTAATGATAATGTATTTATAGCTTGTATTGATGCATTAAGGGATATGGATATGTTATTTCTTGGCAAAGACAAAGTAAAACAATTTAAAGAAAAGGCAGAAATACTTTTGCAAGAAAGTACGTTACCAGTTCAAAAGATATTAGAAGTTTTTATTAAAAAAGCAGATAACTTAAAATGATATAAAAATATATTATTATGCATTTGGCTGAATATTTTAAAATTAAAAAGAGTATGCATAAAGTTGGGTATTTATTTGAAAACAGCTCTGATGCTATGAAGGCATCTATTTAATTTTAATAAAAATGGGATAGAATATATATCTTGTATCTTAATTAACAGAAAGGATTTTCAGTTACCAATACTTGAATTAAAAAACTACGAATTTTTTATAGAAAGCATTAATGATATAGAAGATTCCAGAAACTTTTTGTTAGTTTGATTATAATTTTTTATAAGAAAAAATATTTAAGAGAATACTACAATAATTTATTTCTAGTATAAATATAATATTAATGGATTTACATATATTACTAAAATTGAGAAGGGTGAGAGGAGATTTTATATGGCAAAATATGTATCTGTTAAAGGATGGCGTTATCCAGAAGAAATAATAAATTGGACAGCTTATATTTTTTATGGTGCAGATATAAAGGAATATTATTTAGAATTTATTCAAGATGAAATAAAAGAAATTTTAAAGAAAAATATTGAAATAGACGGAATGTTCTTTTTTTGCTATGAAAAAGGAGAAATAAAATATTGGAAAATAATAGATTCAAAAATTAAAGAAGAAAAAAATATACTTAATTATTAGTTTTGTGCAAAATTATTTATTGGTTTAAAATTATTTTTTTAGTTGAAAAATGAAGAAATTAATAAAATATAGAGGTAGAATTTATGGCAGAAACTTATGTGGTAAATGGGGCAAAAGTAAGCTGCAGCATGGGCGGAATGTGAAACTGCGTGGCAAAGACAGGGCAAATATAGCAGACTGTGTACCATTAATAAATGTTGGACCGTTTGGTTTATGTAAGACAACAGGAATGCCTTGTACACATGCATGTACCATATGGATTAATGGCAAAAATGATGTACTTGTTAATGGAATGCCAGCACTTTTAGATAAATCTACGGCAGTCTGCCCTTTGGAGGCAGGAATACTTAAAATAGAAGATGACGGACAATAAATAAAGAGCACTAACCAGGAAAAAAGGTAAACAGATATGGAGAAATATGGGGATGAAAGTTTTATAAATCCTTTGCGCAAAAACCGTGAAGATGCAGACAGAGATATAAGAAAAGGAAAAATCCTTGCGGCTGGTAAAATTCTTGCTTTCAGGGAACGGGAAATTATTAAAAATCTTCTCTGGATGTGGCTTCCAGATGAATTTGGGCCTTTAAGCAAAGAAATGGCACTTTTTAAATATTTTAACGAAAACCCGCCAGATATTATTTATACCAATACAAAAACAACGGTAAATATCACATTTTCACATAAAAAAGGAAGAAACGATCTTGTCAGGAAAAAGGCTTAAGTTACTATGACATTGCAAAAAAGCTTGCTAAAGAGGCAGAGGGGAAAGTGCAATGTTATGCAAAGGAGAAAAAAGTCCAGAACTTGCTTCTATAGTACAGGAAAACAGACTGGGAATTTTTAAAGCGCCTGGCATCACACAGTAACAGTGTGCTTGTTGCTGACCCAAAAGGAAAGAAACCAGAGTTTACATTTGGTGTGGAAAAAAAGGAAGAGTATAAAGATAAGATAAATACAGATGAAAATTTTGCTGTAAGGAAAAAAGTATCACATTACAGGAAAATGTCACTAGATGAAGAACTTGGTTATAAAGAAAAAGATGCTGTGGAATATACATTACAGACTGGCCATGCTGCTTTTGAAATAGGTGACATGTTAAAAAGAAATGGAAAAGCACTGTATGTAAAGGAAGCTGACATACATCTAAAAGGTTCTGTATTTACCTGTTATTATGGGCTGTTTCCTTATGCAACAGGATATTCTGCTGAAAAACATACAGGCTGGTATGTAATGCCAGAGAAAGGCGACATTGTACAGATAATATTCCCAACGGAAGATGAGAATAAAGCATATGCAGTCCAGTCAGCCAGGCAGGAGGACACAGACAAAACATCTGACCCAGGTGTAAAATATTTGCGTACCCCTGATGGCAAGGAAATAAAGCTTGATAAGGAGGAAATCCTTATAACAGCAAAAGATGGCGTAACATATGTAAAAATCAATGAAACAAGTGGTGTGGACATTATTACAGATAAGGAAGTACAGGTGACAAGCGGTGGCAACATAACCGTAAGCAGTGGCGATGCAGTTTCAATGTCAAGTGCTGGCAATTTCAGCATCAATGCAGGAGGCAGCCTGTCCGTAACAGCAGCAGACTCTGTTACAATGACATGCCATGAAAACAGTGTAAAACTTGAAACACCAGCAACAGGTATTGAGATGTCTGCATCAAAACCAGTAAAAATAACAGGCGGTGATACAGTAGACATAACAAGCAAAGGGAAATTTACAGCAAAATCAAGCAATGAAATGCAGATAACAGCAGACCAGAAGCTTGAAACTGAATCGAAACAGACACTTGAAATCAAGTGTAAAGACAATGCAGTAAAACTTGAAAGTGGTGGCAAGGGTGTGGATATATCCTCTGGCAAGGCAGTTTCCATAAATGGTAAAAACACAATGGATATAAAAAGTACACAGGCAATGAACCTGTCATCATCACAGAATATCAGTGTATCAGCAGGACAGGGGCTTTCACTGTCAGCTAAAAGCACACTTGAAGAAGAATGTAAAGGAAGTTCTGTAAGACTGGACGGGGATATTAACCTGAAAGCAAAACTTATAAAAGAGAATTAATATAAAAGAAAATTTAAAGAAAGACTGGTAAAAGATAGTATATAGTATACAAACAGACAGCAGGTACATATAAGGAGAGCGTAAGAATTGGGTTTATAAGTGGTATAACATCATTTGTAAAAGAACATTCAGAAGTCATCCATGGTGTATTAGATGTGGCAGGGTTTATACCAGGTGTGGGTGCAGTAGCAGACCTTGCAAATGCTGGGCTTTATGCCGCAGAAGGTGATTACATTAATGCTGGGTTAAGCCTGGTGTCAGCAATCCCTGGGATTGGCGATACAGTGGCACTTGCAAAAAAATCTGTAAATGCTATAAAAGGTGGTTTAAAAAGTCTAAAGGGACTAAAAAATATAAATGCCCTGAAAAAAGCAAAGGGGATTAAGAAAGCGCTTGCAGGGATGCGTGGGAAAGCAAAAACAGGTGCATCAAGGCTGAAAAAGGGCAAGATAAAGAAAAAAGGAAAATTAGAGCCACCAGATGAAGCAATAGATGCAATAAAAAAAGGACAGAAAAAAAAGTGTCTGACAGACAAGTGTTTTACAGGTGATACACTGGTTTATACAAGACATGGTTATAAACCTATAAAGGAAATATGGACGAGAAAACGCCCCATATGCACCTTTGCTTCGTGCCGATTACGCCCGATGGAAAGCTGTCGGCAAAAGCCTTTTTAGGCAATCAGAAAAGCCTGTCCGAATGGCAGACCGCCTATCACGAGCGTATGTCCTCACGGTGGAACGAGCTTGAAAGAGGTCAATCCTCTATGATTACAAAACGGAAGCATATCCCGACTTGGCTCTTTAAATTGGGCGGCAGATTGGATAAACAGTATGAGGAAATCGTCAACGCACTTTCGGACATCAATGCCTTTAACGCAGGGAAAAAGCGGGATAAGGCTCTGGAACTGCTCTCGGCTTGGCTGCCCGATGTAGAGAAATTTTCAAGGGAAATCGGCAGGCAGAGTGAATATATCCAAAGTCTGAAAACACAAATCGGGCAGGAAGCCGACTATGCCGAGCGTATGCGTGACGGGAAGTATGCAGAGGAATTAAAGGTACGGGAAGCCAACAGAAAGATATTGGAATTACAGCGTACTAACAGCCAGATGGAACGCTTATTAAAGAAAATCCCTCCCGAAGTATTGGAGGAAATACAGAAATCGGTCAGGAACAAATCAAGAGAAAGGTAAGGTTTTATATATGGAAAAACACGATTTTACAGTATTAAAGATTGAAGATTTACACCCATTCCCCGACAATCCCTTTCGGGTTGTGGAGGACGATATGCTGACGGAGCTTGCGGAAAGCATTAAGGAGTTTGGAATGGTAACGCCGATTATTACCCGCCCGAAAGAGGACGGGAACGGTTATGAGGTCATTGCGGGACAGCGGCGTGTCCGTGCTTCCGAGCTTGCAGGGATTGATACCGTCCCTGCTTTTGTTTTGCCCTTAGACCGTGACAGGGCGATTATTACCCTTGTGGACAGCAACATTCAGCGTGAAAATGTGCTGCCCTCGGAGCGTGCCTTTGCCTACAAGATGAAATTGGAAGCGATGAAGCGGCAGGGCTTCCGCACGGATTTAACTTCGTCCCAACTTGGGACGAAGTTGCGGACGGACGATATTGTGGCGCAGGGCTTTGGCGTCGGCAAGACAACCGTGCAGCGTTTTATCCGTCTGACAGAGCTGATACCGCCGATTTTGCAGATGGTGGACGAGGAAAAAATCGCCCTCACGCCTGCGGCAGAGCTGTCTTTTTTGCAGAAAGAAGAACAGAAAAATCTGCTTGTCACAATGGAGAGCGAGGAAGCAACGCCCTCACTCTCACAGGCACAACGGATGAAAAGCCTGAGCCAAAGCGGGAGGCTTGATATGGATGCTATCTTTGCGATTATGACCGAGGAAAAGGGAAACCAGAAAGAAACGCTCAAATTCAGTGCCGATAGGATAAGAAAGTACTTCCCGAAAAACACAACGCCGAAACAGATGGAGGACATCATCATCCGTCTTTTGGAGCGTGAATTGCAGAGAAAAAGAAACCGTGACAGCCGATAAAATTCCTTTTTCGATTGGTAAATACAGAAAGTTGAGGTTTAGAAAATGAAAGATATTCAATATGAAATAGTTAGAGAAATCGCCGTGCTTTCTACAAGCGACAGCGGCTATACAAAGGAAATCAACCTTATTTCTTGGAACGGGAAAGAGCCGAAGTATGATATACGCAGCTTTTCTCCCAACCGTGAGAAGTGCGGCAAGGGAATTACGTTGACCGAAACGGAAGCAAAGTCGCTTCTGGAAGCATTAAGAAAGCAACTGAATGACTGATATGATTTACGGATTAGGGGCGTTTTCAGACGCTCCTTTTCCTTTTTGAAGGGAGGATATATGCCTATGGCAAGAACAGTTACACGCCCGAAAATAACCGTGCAGGCGGTCTATTCTGGCTGTACGGATATGCAGGAATTGTTTGTTTCCCTGCTCGTAAATGCGGTGCGGAAAGGAAAAGCGTCTGTCCACACCTTTGAAATTGTGAAAGAACCAGAATACAATTTAAGCATAACAGAGAAGAAGGAGGCGAGCTGAATGGGCGTTTTAAGGACGGCTCTCTACTGTCGGTTATCAAAAGACGATATGGTGCAGGGGGACAGCGAAAGTATCAAAACACAAAAGGCAATGCTCACACAGTACGCAAAAGAACACGGTTTTTTGGTGGCGGAGGTGTATACGGAGCATTTCGTATCCCCCTTTGCGGGACTTGTGAAATGCGGCACTTGCGGAAAAGCGTTAGGCTTGCGGTATTGGGGCAAAGACAGACACCGTGTTTATACCTGCACCACCTACGCCCACAATACAAAGTCCTGCACAGACCACCGCATTTACTATGAGGATTTATACAAGGCGGTGCTTGCGGATATTCAGTATCACGCCCGTATTGCCTATGAGGACAGAGATAAGGCGGTGGCTCTGGCGGTTAAGATGAACGATAAGGCGGACGGGAACAAAGGCAAAACCAACGAAAGCAAGCTGAAGCAAACAAAGAAACGCTATGATGAAGTGGCAAGGCTGTTTGACCGTCTGTATGAAGATTCTCTTTCGGGGCGTATCTCCAACGATAACTTTAACCGTCTGATTGAGAAATACCAGAGTGAGCAGGAACAGCTTTTAGGGCAGATGGACGCACTTCAAAACGCTTTGCAGGAGGTCAAGGACAATCAGATAAACGCCGTAAAGTGGGCGGATTTAATGGCGGAATATGTAGGCATACAGGAACTGACCGCCGAAAACCTCAATCTTCTGATAGAGCGTATCGAGGTATTTGACCGAACGGAAACAGACGGAGAAGCTTTGCAGGCTATCCGTATCTGTTACCGCTTCGGCGGCTACATAGGGGAACGGACTTTCAAGGCAAAGGTCTTAAAGCACCCTTGCAGGAAAAGAGGCTGTCCTCTGGAAAGGAAAGAAAATGCGGGAGAAAAAGTATCATTTGTATCTTGATGAAGCGGAACGGCGGCTGATAATCCTCTGCTTAAATGAGCTTAGAAACAGGCTCATACCGGAGGGCAGATATACCGATTGCGTGGACGAACTTCTCATTAAATTCGCCCACGCAAAGATGGTCAAAATGAAAATACGATAACGGAGGAAACGACAATGGCAAAATCATTCTTTGAAGAAACAGGCGGTAGATATGAAAAGCAGGGCGATTACTTTATCCCCTGCCTTACCTTACCAACCGAAAAAGAAACAATTATCGGCGTTTGGGGGCAGCGGCATTTGCGGTATCTGAAAGAATACCGCAAAGTTACATATACCAATCTTCTTACAAGTGGCAGGCTCAATTCCTACCTTGCCGACATCGACAAACAGGCACAGGAACGCTTTGAACGGCTCATAGAGCAGATGAAACAGGTACAGGGTATTACGGAACAGCTAAAGGCGGAAAACGCCTTAGAATGGGTCGGGAGAATGAATAACATACGGGCTTGTGCAATGGAGATTGTGGAGGAAGAAATCATTTTCGCATAGCAGACAGGCGGCAGGGAGAAATCTCTGCTGCCTTTTTAGGAATGTGAGAAAAAATAACGGAATGGTCTTCTCAAAAACGGTCAACGGATTTATAATATCTCTGTATTAACCGATACGGTTAATAAGGAGGACGCTATGAACGATAAGTTTTTCAATCTAACGTTAGAGAAGCAACAGCGGATTATCAACGCTGCATATAAAGTGTTTTCACAGAGCAGCTACAAGAAAGCACCTATGTCAGAGATTGCCGATGAGAGCGGCATATCCAAGGCGTTGCTGTTCCATTACTTTACCAATAAAAAAGAGCTGTATTTGTATCTATGGGTAAATGCTATAGAAATGACAAGAAAGGCAGTCCGAGAGTATAAGACCTTGGAAACAAATGATTTTTTTGAAATGCTGAAAAGAAGCCTGCTTTCAAAATGCTCCCTTATGCGGGATTATCCGCATATGTACGCCTTTTCATTGCGGGCATATTATGAAACAGCTTCCGAAATCAAAAGTGCCATTCAAGAGAATTTTTCTGATGTCAGTAAGACAAGTGAAATGATTGTATTTGAAAAAATGGATACATCAAGACTTCGGAAAGATATTGACCTTAAAACAATGTATGATGAGATTTTCTATGCTATTGACGGATATATGCTAAAAAAATACCGTTCTAATCGTATCATTCCAGATGAAATCGAACTGGAGATTATTTCCTTAATTGACTTTTGGAAGAAGGTTTACACACAGAAGGGGGCGTGAAAAAATGCAGCATAAGACGATTGCGGCACAAGGCGGAATTGTACATTATTGGATTGACAGAAAAGAAAACACCGCTGACTGTATTGTTTTCACACATGGCGTAACGGCAGACCATACAATGTTTGAAAAGCAGGTATCCTATTTTTCTGATAACTACACAATAATTCTTTGGGATGTTCCCATGCACGGTCTGTCAAGACCTTATCATGGATTTTCTTATCATGATACGGCTGAAATATTACATAGCATTTTGCAAAAAGAAAATATTAAAAAAGTATTTTTGATTGGAATGTCGATGGGAGGTTATCCAAGCCAACATTTTGCGAGTATTTATCCCGATATGGTAAAAGGATTTATAGCTTTGGACACAACGCCGTTAGGCTGCGGCTATTACTCAAAATCAGACTTATGGTGGCTCAGGCAGGTTGTTCCAATGGCAAAATGTTTTCCCGCAAATATTCTAAGGATAAGTATGGCTCGGTCAGTGTCAAAGCGTAAATACTCGTATCAAAAGATGATGGCTATGCTAAAATCAGTTTCAAAAGCAGAAATCATTGAGCAAATGCGAGTGGCATATGAGTATTTTATAAAATGTCAAGCCCCAATGTACAAAAAATATTATATAAAAATGTAC
>CAJTXH010000058.1 GCA_910580005.1 uncultured Lachnospiraceae bacterium
TTCTTACCAAAAAGGAGTTATTTTTTACCAAAGACACAAACTTTTTTACACTACCTGATGTTGCCATATTTTTTCGGAATTCATCTCTGCCCCAAATTTCTTAAAAATGCCCGAAATTAAATTTAGGGCATTTTTTATGCTGTTTTAAAGAATTTTTAGCATTTTTTGAAACAAAACATGCATCTTTTGCAACATATGAAATGCCCAAAACATATTTTTAGAAAAATACTATGTCATGGCAAAACATCTTTATCCTGATGGCAGATTATAAATTATCCTCCTCCTCTTCCAAAACCTGAAAAAAGAACGAAAAAAACACCCAAAAACCCCTCCCATCTCTCCCCTGAAAAAACTCCTGCTGCCATCCCAAACCCTCCCTCTTCCTCCATAGTTCCGAGACCCTACAGTTCACGATACCATGCCTGCAAACCAGCATAAACACTAGGTTTCTGGATATCATTCCCACTTTTGTACACAACCACTTTCCTCCTCCAAAACCCTTTATCCTCCTCTTAATCCTCCATCTTTTCCCCTAAACCATAGTCCTGCTGCCTCTGCCTCTCCTCCTCTCCAAAATCTTCCTCTCTTCACAAATCCCCTTAAATCCTCATTTTATAAGGTTTTGAGAGAAAAAAGAAAACCTAAAAAAGAAGAAAACAGAAGAGGATGGACGCTCTTTTAACACACCGAAAAAATAAAATAAAGAAGAGGAAGAATGATGGCAGCAGTTTTCAAAGAACTATCTTCAAAACCAGTATTTATAAGGCTTAGCAGGATATTATAAAAGAAAAGAAAGCGAAAACAGAAGAGGAGAAAGAGGATATTGTAATAACAAATGAAATGCATATGGCAGCAGGACTGTATATTTATGAAATCTCTGAAAACACAGTATTTATAAGTGATTAATGACAATTAAAAAGGAAAAAAAGAAGAAGAAAAGGAGGAGGATGTGGCAGCAGGAGTATATGGAGATTATGTGGACAGCAGGATTGCATAGTATCTTAGGAAAATATCCATAAAGCTAGTGTTTACAAGGGTTTTAAGGATATTATGGAGGAAGAAATTCTGATGACAACAGGACTTGGTTGGTATACTACACAGGGAGTGCAACCAAACCTGTAAAGCCCTATAAACAGTGGATTTGCAGGATTTACCACACAAAAATATACGAATTTTATACGAATTTCCTAGAAATAAATAGTAAGAAAAAGGAAGAAAAAAGACCCTGGGAAGGAAGAGGAAGATACTCTCTTTCCCAAGGTCTTATATTTATAGTTAGAACAAATTAAAATCTGCCATCAGCAAAAAGTTGTTCTGCAATGACAATTGTTGTCTAATTCCTCTAGTTGTTAATAGCCGCCTGTGCTGCTGCCAGCCTTGCTATTGGCACACGGAATGGAGAGCATGATACATAATCCAGTCCAATCTTATGGCAGAATTCTACTGATGAAGGGTCACCGCCGTGCTCACCGCAGATACCACAGTGGAGTGCTGGGCGTACTTTCTTTCCTTTCTCAATAGCCATTTCCATAAGCTGGCCAACACCTGTCTGGTCAAGTTTTGCAAATGGGTCATTCTCAAAGATTTTAGCATCATAGTAAGCATCAAGGAACTTACCTGCATCATCACGTGAGAAACCAAATGTCATCTGTGTAAGGTCATTTGTACCAAAGCAGAAGAATTCAGCTTCTGAAGCAATGTCATCAGCTGTAAGTGCAGCCCTAGGTATTTCAATCATTGTACCTACTTCATATTTCATATCACTTCCTGCTGCTGCAATTTCAGCATCTGCTGTTTCTACTACTATCTTCTTAACAACCTTAAGTTCCTTTATGTCCCCGATAAGTGGAATCATAATTTCAGGCTCTACCGTCCAGTCTGGATGTGCTTTCTTAACATTGATAGCAGCACGGATTACTGCAGTTGTCTGCATCTTTGCAATTTCTGGGTAAGTTACAGCAAGACGGCATCCACGGTGACCCATCATAGGGTTGAACTCATGGAGTGACTCAATAATTGTCTTAATATCTTCAACTGTTTTGCCCTTTGCATCTGCAAGTTTCTTAATATCAGCTTCCTCTGTAGGAACAAATTCATGAAGAGGCGGATCTAAGAAACGGATTGTTACAGGGTTGCCTTCAAGTGCTTCATATAACTTCTCAAAATCTCCCTGCTGGTATGGAAGAATTTTAGCAAGTGCTTCTTCTCTCTCCTCAACTGTATCTGAACAAATCATCTCACGGAATGCATCAATCCTGTCGCCTTCAAAGAACATATGCTCTGTACGGCAGAGACCGATACCTTCTGCACCAAGTTCACGTGCTTTCTTAGCATCTGCTGGTGTATCAGCATTTGTACGTACTTTAAGCTTCCTGTACTTGTCAGCCCATGCCATAATGCGGCCAAATTCGCCAGCGATTGTAGCGTCAACTGTCGGAATAATACCATCATAGATATTACCTGTAGAACCATCAATTGAAATCTCTGAGCCTTCTGTATAAGTTTTGCCTGCAAGTGTGAATTTCTTATTTTCTTCATCCATAGCGATATCGCCACAGCCAGATACACAGCATGTACCCATTCCACGTGCAACTACAGCAGCATGTGATGTCATACCGCCACGTACTGTAAGAATACCCTGTGAAGCTTTCATTCCTTCGATATCTTCTGGAGATGTCTCAAGACGTACAAGTACAACTTTCTCCCCTCTTGCAGCCCATTCCTTTGCATCCTCTGCAGAGAATACAACCTTGCCGCAAGCAGCTCCAGGTGATGCGCCCAGTGCTTTTGCAACTGGCTCTGCTTTCTTAAGTGCAGCAGCATCAAACTGTGGATGAAGAAGTGTATCAAGGTTACGTGGGTCAATCATTGCTACTGCTTCTTCTTCTGACCTCATGCCCTCATCAACAAGGTCACAAGCAATCTTCAAAGCAGCCTGTGCTGTTCTCTTGCCATTACGTGTCTGTAACATATAGAGTTTCTTGTTCTCAACAGTAAACTCCATATCCTGCATATCCCTGTAATGGTTTTCAAGTGTGCTGCATACCTTTTTAAATTCAGCAAATGCCTCTGGGAATTCCTCTGCCATCTTAGCAATAGGCATAGGAGTACGTACACCTGCAACAACGTCTTCACCCTGGGCATTAATAAGGAACTCACCCATAAGCTTCTTTTCACCAGTAGCAGGGTCACGTGTAAATGCAACACCTGTGCCGCAGTCATCACCCATATTACCAAAAGCCATGCTCTGTACATTTACAGCAGTACCCCATGAATAAGGGATATCATTGTCACGGCGGTATACATTTGCACGAGGGTTATCCCATGAACGGAATACAGCTTTAACAGCACCCATTAACTGTTCTTTTGGGTCATCAGGGAAGTCTGAACCAATCTTTGCCTTATACTCAGCCTTGAACTGTGAAGCGAGTTCTTTGAGGTCATCGGCAGTAAGTTCAACGTCGTAAGTAACACCTTTTTCAGATTTCATCTTGTCAATAAGCTCTTCAAAGTATTTCTTTCCAACTTCCATAACTACGTCTGAATACATCTGGATAAATCTTCTGTAGCAGTCCCAAGCCCAGCGTGCATTACCTGATTTTTCAGCAATAACATTAACTACTGTTTCATTAAGACCGAGGTTCAGGATAGTATCCATCATACCAGGCATTGAAGCCCTTGCCCCTGAACGTACAGATACAAGAAGAGGATTTTCCTTGTCTCCAAACTTCTTCCCTGTAATATCTTCCATTTTTACAATGTACTCATTAATCTGTGCCTGGATTTCGTCGTTGATTTCCCTGCCATCCTCATAATACTGTGTACAAGCCTCAGTTGTAATAGTGAAACCTTGTGGTACTGGAAGACCAAGGCTGGTCATTTCAGCAAGGTTAGCACCTTTACCACCGAGAAGTTCACGCATGTTTGCATTTCCTTCACTGAACAAATAAACCCATTTGTTTGCCATTGAAAGTTACCTCCTAAAAATAAATGATTTTAGCGGTAATATACCGCACATCTGGCTTGTCCAGATTTGCCCTTATCCTGGCAGTGTACCCATACCGGCCAGCATATATACTATTAAAGGCAGGCCAGCATAAGCATGTCCGTTCCAGATACATAAAAACACCCCTGTAAAATATCTCCAGCCAGGCAGCACATAATAAGCGCAGCATTACCTGCACATCCTGCCCTGTCCCTGCCGGAATAACCCCATATCTGGCGGCTGGCCGCTTAAACCTGGAAAGCTTCTAAGAATAGTATATCATATATATTGAAAATGTAAAAAGTTTTTTTGAGATTTTTTGTAAATTTTAGAAAAAAGTTACAATTATATGTCCACATACCATGTTATGTTATAAATTTATATATAAATAAAACATTTTAGTGGAATATTAATTATTGACGAAAACTATTTTACTGCTATATAATAGTTGCGTTACACACAAATATTTAATGTTTTAATGCAGGAAAGAGTGGAAGGTTATGTAGTTTCACTCATAAAGTTTGTGTCTGTGTGCTGCTTGCCACAAACTTGGATTATGCACAAAAAGCGGCGCAGAAATGAGGGAAAATATGAAACTTGGTAAAAAGATAATATCTGTACTGACAGCTGCTGCAATGGTGACAGCACTGGCAGCATGTGGAAATGGTGACGGTGGCAGCAGCAATAGTGGAAGCTCTGCTTCAAATACAGGGTCTCCTTCTGGCGGGGATAACAAGGTTTACCATGTCGGAATATGCCAGCTCCTTGAACATGAAGCACTTGACTCTGCAACAAAGGGATTCCAGGATGCCCTTACAGAAAAACTTGGTGAAGGCAATGTTGAATTTGATTTACAGAATGCACAAGGCGAATCTACTAACTGCTCCACAATATGCAACGGGTTTGTAACAAACAATGTTGACCTTATTATGGCAAATGCTACTGGCGCACTCCAGGCAGCAGTTTCAGCAACAAACAGCATACCAGTTCTAGGAACATCTATAACTGATTATGCTACAGCCTTAAACCTTTCTGGCTGGGAAGGGCACACTGGTACCAATGTATCTGGTACATCTGACATTGCACCTATAGACCAGCAGGAAGACATGATACTTGAAATCCTGCCCGATGTAAAAACAGTTGGTATTGCTTACTGTTCATCAGAGCCAAACTCATCATACCAGGCAGAACTTATGAAAAAGGCACTTGAAGAGGATAATATTGCATATAAAGAATATACAGCATCTGATTCTAATGAAATCCAGTCTGTAATCACAACAGCCTGTGATGAATGTGATGCACTTTATGTGCCAACTGACAATACAATGGCTTCAAGCGTTGAAACAATCAAAAACGTAGTTGTTCCAGCAGGTGTGCCTCTTTTTGCAGGGGAAGCAGGTTTATGTGAAGCAGGTATTGCAACTCTTTCCATAAGTTATTATGATATAGGTAAATTAACTGGTGAAATGGCATATGATATACTTGTTAACGGAAAAGATGCAGGAACAATGGATATACAGACCGCACCAAATGTTACAAAACTGTATAATAAAGAAATTTGTGAAGCACTCAATATAACAGTCCCAGAAGGCTATGAGGAATTAGCATCAGAATAATTAAACAGAATAGTTGCATATAATCTTTATTAATACCAGAAACAAAATTAATTATCTATACTTAACATTAATCCTAGCAGCCCTTCCTGCTGCCTTAACTGTTACAGCAGCCTTTTTATTTTCTATAATTAAAAAATAAAAATCCCACTTTTCAACAGGCATGATTGCCAGAATTTGAAAAATGGGATTTTTTATGGTTTTATATTATATGCTTTAAAAATCAAACTTTCCTTCAAAATAAGACACAAGGTCTGTAATTTTCACACGCTCCTGCTCCATTGAATCACGGTCACGCACTGTAACAGCCCCATCTTCCTCTGAATCAAAGTCATATGTTATACAGAACGGCGTCCCTATTTCATCCTGCCGGCGGTAACGCTTGCCGATATTTCCCCTGTCATCATACTCACAGTTATATAGCTTACAAAGGTCTTCATAAACTTTTCCTGCTGGTTCTGCAAGTTTCTTTGAAAGAGGAAGGACTGCAATTTTAACTGGCGCAATAGCAGGATGGAAATGCATTATTGTACGCATATCACCACCTTCAAGTTCTTCCTCATCATAAGCATTGCACAAGAATGCAAGTGTTACACGGTCAGCACCAAGCGATGGCTCAATAACATAAGGTATATATTTCTCATTTAATTCATCATCAAAATAACCCATATCCTGCCCTGATACATTCTGGTGCTGTGTAAGGTCATAATCTGTACGGTCAGCTATGCCCCAGAGTTCGCCCCAGCCAAATGGAAAGAGAAATTCAATGTCAGAAGTTGCTTTACTATAGAAAGAAAGTTCTTCCTTATCATGGTCACGCACACGCATTTCTTCATCTTTAATCCCAAGCGATTTAAGCCAGTTTATACAGTAATCTTTCCAATATGCAAACCATTCAAGGTCTGTATCAGGCTTACAGAAAAATTCCAGTTCCATCTGTTCAAATTCCCTTATACGGAATATAAAGTTACCAGGAGTAATTTCATTACGGAATGACTTTCCAATCTGGGCTATGCCAAATGGTACTTTCTTACGTGATGTACGTTGTACATTTTTAAAGTTTACAAATATACCCTGTGCTGTTTCTGGCCTTAAGTAAACAGTATTCTTAGCATCTTCTGTTACACCCTGGAATGTCTTAAACATAAGGTTAAACTGCCTTATATCAGTAAAATTATGCTTTCCACAAGAAGGACATTCAATATTATTATCATCAATATACTGCTGCATCTTTTCATTAGACCAGCCATCAACACTTCCATCTGCTTTTATCCCGTTTTTTTCCATATAATCTTCAATAAGGTTATCTGCACGGAAACGCTCATGGCATTCTTTGCAATCCATAAGAGGGTCTGAAAAGCTGCCCAGATGCCCTGAAGCAACCCATGTCTGTGGGTTCATAAGAATAGCACAGTCAATACCAGTATTATACTTATTTTCACGCACAAACTTCTTCCACCATGCCTGTTTTACATTATTCTTAAGTTCTACACCAAGATTTCCATAATCCCATGTATTTGCAAGCCCGCCATATATTTCTGAACCTGGGTATATAAAGCCCCTTGCCTTTGATAAAGCAACTATTTTATCCATTGTCTTTTCCATTGTAATTCCTCCAATTTCTATTATTATGCTGCTAAAAACAGCAATAAGCTAATTATTAACTAATATACCATCACAATTTAAAGATTTCAAGACCACATGTCTATTTAATTTGAACTTATCTGTTTTCTATGTTAAACTAAATAAAAACTGCCATAAAACATGGGAGGCAGTTTATCTGCACCAGGGGAGGGATTATTTTGAATATGCTATCAGGACAGTTTATTCTTTTCTTATATTGTGTTTTAACAGTATTTTTAACAGAAAATATGAAATTATTTTCTATATCCTATGTTATTATATTAGTTTTATCAATAATATTATCCTCTCTCTCTTATTTTTTGTTAAATAAATATTTTACACTTGTAACATCCGCAATATATGTTATACTTTCTTTGGTATTTCCTGATTTTATAATTATGTTTCCGCTTATTATATATAATGCTGCTACATTTACAGGATGGCAAATACCTGCTATTTTTACAGCTTCCGCTGCAGTCCTTGTTTTCAATATAAATGAAACAGGTTATATGCCTTGTTGCATAACAATTCTAGGAGTTGTATTTGCATGTTATATTCAATATATACAACATAAATTAAACAGCCTTGTATTACAATTTAATAAGACCAGAGATGACAGCACAGAACATGCCATTCTTTTAGAAATCAGGAATAAATCCCTTCTGGAAAAACAGGATTATGAAATTTATAATGCAACTCTTAAAGAAAGAAACAGGATTGCAAGGGAAATACATGATAATGTGGGACATCTTCTTTCACGCTCAATTCTTCTTACAGGCGCCCTTAAGGCAGTTAATAAAGATGAAAACTGCAAAGAGCCTTTAAACAACCTGCATGAAGCACTTGACCAGGCTATGACAAGTATACGTGAAAGTGTACATAATCTTCATGATGAGTCCATAAACCTGAAAGAAAGTATAGAAAACATTGTAAATAATTTCAATTTTTGTAATATAAGCTTTACTTATGATATGGGAACAGATATCCCACATGAAATTAAGTTTTCATTTATATCAATAGTTAAAGAAGGATTAAATAATATTTATAAACATAGCAATGCAACCGATGCCAGTATCTTATTAAGGGAACACCCTGCAATGTACCAGCTTGTCATAAAAGATAATGGCAATACTGCCAGTAATGCTGACGCCAGGGAATACTTGCATGAAACCAGAAGTAATTCTGGAATAGGAATTAATAATATTGCTTCAAGGATAAGCTTGTTAAATGGTTCACTGCAAATCCATACAGATAATGGCTTTTGTATTTTTATTACAATTCCTAAAACATAATTTATCTGCCATAACTTTATGATACAAATACCAGATTAACAATATAAAATTCCTATTCAAAATTTTTATTTCTATATATTAACAATGGTACAATAATAATAAAAGGCAATGTAAACATATTAGCTGCTATATACCTTAAACTCACTGCAACAGGGACAGCTATCATAAGTGTTATCCATACTCCTAATTGTGGTATAAAAAGAAACACGCTTCTCCATCCATAATGTTTCATTAAAAACCACGCCATAAAGAAAAATATCCAAAAGAACCAGGCACAACTTATACAGCGTCTTGGATTTACAAAATGTTGGAAAGAAAACCCAAACCATTTTTGAAAGTAATCTGTTTGCACAATACCCAGGTTATTTTCCCAGACATAATTTTGTACATATGCCCCTCCCTCAGAAATATCCACATTCCAGAATCCAAGTGTAGCCAGCATATAAGACTGTACATATATTGACGGATTTTGTATTAAAAGCTGTAACCATAATTTAGCACTTTCAAATTTATGTTCTGCTAAATATTTTCCATTAAATTCTACATCCCACTTCAGGCTATCAACTGTTGTTGGCACATAAATCTCCCTGACTTTCTCATAAGGAATAAAATTATTTATAAATTCTTTTTGTTCATCTGTAACAACTCCATCATATGCAACAACAGCACCAATCTGTTGTAATGGAATACCAAAATTCTCTACACCATCAGTCTGCATGATACCCAAGGTATCATAAACAATACCTTGTATAAAAAATATTATAACAACTGATACAATTGAATTATAAATTACTTTACGCTTTATCTTTTTGCATACATAGTCATTCTTATATAATACAAGTATTAAAACAAATACAGAAATAGCTACAATATAAATTCCGTTATTTCTTGTAAATGCTGTTAAAAAAGCTCCTGTTAAAAATCCTGCAAAGGTTTTAAAATTATACTTCCCATCACAAATCTCTAAATATAAGCTTACAACAAACATCATCCAAAACAATACAGCCATACAAAATGGAGTATCTTTCCACACTGATACCGCATATAACGGAATTAATGGAAAAAATATAAAAAATAAGGAAAACATAATCCTTATGCTGTCCTTAATCTTATTACGCAGCATCCACGAAATAAAATATATAAATTCAAGTTCTAAAACTAACATCTGGATTGCAGTAAATGCTCCCAAAGACCAGTTTAAATCTTTACCTAATACATCCCCTGCCTTCATAAAAAAGCCAATTACCTTAGTATAAAAAAATGGATGCCTGTTTGTTAAAATTCCAGCCTGGACATATTCTATACTTCTAAGAGTATCTGCATACACACCTCCTGGATAATATGATAAATAATATGGAAGCCATGCAACAAAAATAATAGCAAACCATAAATAAAGAATTTTCTTCTTATTCTGTTTAATTTGTCCTTCTGGTGCAATATTTTTGAAAAAATTCATTATTGGCTCATCAATAATATGTAAAACAATCCTAAAGATAATAAATAATAAAATCCCCAAAATAACAGCAGATATACCAAACTTATTAATATAAGTCCCATCTATACTGCCATTCCAGAGATTTCCATCAAAGCTGGTTCTTGTCATACATACTGCTGATACAGATAATATTAATGCAAAAACACTATCATATATATTTTCCTTCTTACATACTTTCTGTTTTAATATATCCATTTTTAATCCTGAACCCAAACTTGTATGCCTCCATATATTTATATATCTAATTTTTTGTTTCTAAAATCTTTTTTAATGTACTAACCTGCTGTAACTTAAATTCAAAATCCTGCTTGTCCTTTATACGTAATGTTGACAAAATTACTCCTGCAATAAACAAAAGTATTGCTATAAGCATTACAAATCCACAGACAATCAAAGTTGGAATCCTTTCCACCATTCCTGTCTGTATATATTCAATAAAAACTGGCATAAAAAAGCCGGTACTAACTAAAGCCAGAATTACAGAATTCAAATTAAAAAATCCAAATGGTTTATAATTTTTATACAACTTTATAATTGTGAAAATAACCTTTATGCCATCTGATAATGTATTTAGTTTTGATTCGCTTCCCTCTGGTCTGTCCCTGTACTCTATGACTACATTATCCACTTTCATATTTCTGTCAATTGCAAATATTGTCATCTCTGTTTCTATTTCAAATCCTTTTGAAAGAACTGGAAACGTCTTTACAAACTCATAACTAAATGCACGGTATCCTGTCATAATATCCTTAATTGATGTTTTAAATAAGCGGTTTATGCTCTTTCTTACTAAAGTGTTTCCAAAATTATAAAACGGTCTTTTATTTTCAGAAAAATATGTACTTGAGAGCCTGTCACCAATAACCATATCTGACTTACATCTTTGTACAAGTTCCACCATTTCAGGGGCAATGCTGGCAGGATATGTATCATCCCCATCTGCCATAATATACACTTCTGCATCAATTTCACGGAACATCCTCCGAATTACATTACCTTTTCCCTGTTGAAATTCATGCCTTACAACTACACCAAATTGCTCCGCAACTGCACATGTATTATCAGTTGAATTATTGTCGTATACATATATAACAGCATCAGGCAGGCTTTCTTTAAAATCCATTATTACTTTTCCAATTGTTTTCTCTTCATTATAACATGGAATTAATACAGCAATTTTATCCATTTCACATCCCCTATACAAAAAAATATGTCCACTGTTATACCGTATTTGAAGCTTCTGGCACACTATACCAGCAACGTTATTTATATTACCATATATATTAAAATTGTCAATAGTTTTATCAATGGTCTTGATAAACACAGGTGCACCATGATATAATTCCTCAATGTGATAATATCCATATCTTTCTATTATGTTTTTGTACCCTGGTTATAATTAATAATAAGGAGATTTTTAAATGAATGTATTAATTGTAGATGATGATAAATTTGTTACAAGTGCACTTAAAGCTATTCTTGAAGCTTCTGGAAATGTAACCGTGCCAGCAACAGGTACTGATGGCAGTGAAGCAATAAAACTCTATGAAGAATACAAGCCTGATATACTTCTTACAGATATCCAGATGAATGGTTTAAGCGGGCTTGGGGCAACAGAAAAAATACTGAAAAAATATCCAGATGCAAAAATACTCCTTTTAACCACATTCCTTGATGATGAGTATATTATACAGGCACTAAAGCTTGGAGCAAAGGGATACCTTTTAAAACAGAATTATGAAAGCATTCTTCCAGCCCTGGAAGCAGTATATTCAGGCCAGAACGTATTTGGCACAGAGATAATATCTAAAATACCAGGGCTTCTAAATACTGCATCCAGGTTTGACTATTCCTCATATGATATTAATGAGCGTGAACTAAAAGTTATAGAACTGACTGCAGATGGCCTTAGCAATAAAGAAATAGCAGCCAAACTTTTCCTTAGCGAGGGCACTGTAAGAAATTATTTAAGTACAATTCTTGAAAAACTGGAACTGCATAACAGGACACAGCTTGCAATTTTTTACTATAAACACCAAAGCCGCCTGTAATAAAACACTAAAAAAGAAAGGGCATATCACTTTTTAATATGCCCCTACAGAATATTTTATACATTTTTAAGCTGGTTTGAAAGCTCTTTTATCTCACTTAACACATTTTCAAACTCTTCCATCTTCTCCACAGATAATTCCGACTGCTCCACACCTTCTGCTGATGAAGCAAATACTTCTTCGCTCGTGGCAGAAAGCTGGCTGATATTATCAGAAATAACACCTGTCGAACTTACGATTTCTTTCATAAGACTTTCTGTTGCCCTTATACCATTTATAAGATTATTAACATTTCTTTCTATTGTATTAAACCTTTGTTTTGTATCCTCAATCATATTATTCTGGATATCTATTGACTGGCTGGATATTTCAATGCTCTGGCTTGCCATTTCAACATCCTTTATAAGCTGGTTGATAATGTCAGTAATCTTATTAGTCGCATCTTTTGTTTCCTCTGACAACTGGCGTATTTCATCTGCCACTACTGCAAATCCCTTGCCTGCTTCACCTGCCCTTGCTGCCTCTATTGAAGCATTAAGCGCAAGAAGGTTTGTCTGGCTTGATATGGACATTATGCTTCCAACTATTTCCTCAACTTCGCTAACCTTTGAAGAAAGACGCCTGGTAGCTTTAACAGTATTGCTGTTGTTTTCATCTACAGTCTGTGCCTGGCATTTAAGGTCTTCCACAACTTTTGCACCATCATCAATAGTAGTCCTTGTCATATCGGAGTCTTCTTTCATTTCAAGTGCTTTTTCTTCTGCTTTGGATGCTGCATTATTAATATCACTGCACATCTGCGCCTGTTTTTGTATAGCCTCTGCTGTACTTTCTGTGCTTTCTGATATATTCTTCATTGATATATCATTAGAACTGACTGAGCTGCTTAATACTGAAACCATTTCTGATGCTTCTTCAAACTTGCTGTTAAGCTGCTTTGCAACTCCTGACATTATATCATTGGCTTTTTGCTGCTTTTTAGCACCATCCTTTATAGCCTCCATATTTTCATTAAAGAAATCATCCAGAAGATTAACTACAAGTATAGTTGCAAATGCTGAGAGCAACATTACAGCTGTACCTATCACCATAATTCTGTAATCTGCTTCACCTGATATAGAAAACCTTATACATTGTATAATATATGCAGCCATAATAACACAATTGCTAATATATATAAGCCTCTTATTAAGATAAGCTATATATGAAAATAATATCGGCAAAGCATATATAAATGAAACCTGCGTCACATTAAAACACATCATTGCAAGGAATACTACTCCACCTGTAGAATAAAGCACAAGTGAACACAGCCTTTTCTGCCTGCTTGTTGTATATGCCACAGTTATAACAGCTATTGCAGCAAAATAAATAAATAGCTGTATATATGTAAGCAGTGTCCCATGTTCTGAAAAGGCTACCCCTATAATAAAAAATAAATTTAATACTATTAGTACTAATAAGATTGGAAAAACAGCCGTATTGGCTTTTTTATACTGCTTTTCTGTCATATCCATAATTAATACCCCCTCATTCCGTATTTTTATATAATAACATATTTCTCTATAATATTATACTATAAATATCCGGGTTTTCCATAAAAAATTTCTAAAAGCCAGGTTAAACAATATTGTAATATTTTACCTGTCATTAAGTGACAATGCTTCTATTGCAACACTTCCTCCACGTACTACTTCAATCCTGTTAATAAATGTTTTATTAAATAAAGATATCATGTCGTTGTTTTTATCCTCAGTTTTAACACACTGTACAAGTACAGAATTCCTGCTGTAGTCAATTATATCAAGTGAAAATGCCTGTGCTATCCTGAATATTTCTGATTTATCCTTATCAGAGCAGCTATTTACTTTTATATACAGAAGTTCCTTTTTATGTATAGGCACTTCTGAAATATCAATTACTTTTATTACTACTATATTACGGTTAAGCTGCTTTTTAATCTGTTCAAATGTCATGTCATCGCTTGTAAGACCTATGGTCATCCTTGAAACAGAGGGGTCTTGTGTTTCCCCTACTGTAAGAGTATCAAGGTTATATGACTTTGCAGCAAACATTCCTGATATTTTTGCAAGAACACCAATCTGGTTCTCAACATAAAGTGAAATCCAACGTTTTTTAACCTCCATATTTATATCCCCTTTCTTCATTTAACACATAATTATTTCTGACAGCCCTTTTCCTGTTGGAACCATTGGAAATACATTTGCATCAGAATCTATTATACATTCAATAATTGTAGGTGAATCTTTAAACTGCATTGCATAATCAAATGCCTTCTTTATATCTTCTTCCTTAAATATCCTTATTCCATGTGCTTCATAGCTTTCAGCAAGCTTTATAAAGTCTGGAATATATTTTGGACATTTTTCTTCTCCTTTTGCACATTTCCAGCAGTTCTTTTCACAGCTTTTACGGTATTTTAAGCATGTGCCTGAATATCTTTTCCCATAAAAAAGTTCCTGCCACTGGCGCACATTCCCAAGATACCCATTGTTCAATATGACAATTATAACCTGCAGCCCATAAACCATCGCTGTTGCAAGCTCCTGTATATTCATCTGTATTCCGCCATCACCAGAAATTGCAATAACTGTACTTTCTGGATTGCCAAGCTTTGCGCCTATTGCTGCTGGAAGCCCGTACCCCATTGTCCCAAGCCCTCCCGAAGTAAGCAGTTTGCGGTTGCCTGATGGTTCAAAATATTGTGTTGTCCATAGCTGGTTCTGCCCTACGTCTGTAGCAACTATTGGGCTGTCAAAGTTTTCATTAATATACCTGATAATAGTTTCCGGTGACATGCCCTTACATTCTTTCATCTTTACAGGATACTTCTGTTTCCATTCCATTGTCTGCTCTGTCCATTTGCTAATTTTCATAGGTGTAACATACTCTAGCATTTTATCTATTGCAAGTTTCGCATCTGCTACTATTGGAATATCAACAACTATATTTTTTGAAATTGAAGCAGGGTCTACATCAATATGGATTATTTTAGCATCTGGTGCAAATTCACTTATTTTACCTGTTATCCTGTCATTAAAACGTGTACCTATTGAAAACAATACATCACATTCATTTACAGCATGGTTTGCTGCATAGCTTCCATGTATTCCAATATTTCCAAGGTACAGGCTGTGCCCACATGGTACTGCTCCCTTACCCATTATTGTAGTAATAACTGGTATTCCTGTAATATCAACTAACTTTTCCATGCTTTCATTAGCACCTGCAATATTTACACCGCCGCCAGCCAGAAATAAAGGTTTCTTAGCCCTTTTTAGTTCAGACAGCGCTTTTTTAAGCTGCCCTGCATGTACACCCTCACTTGGTTTATATCCACGCATACTTACTTCATCTGGATATACATCACTTCCAATACCATTTTGTATATCCTTTGGCAGGTCTACTACAACAGGGCCCGGCCTTCCTGTGCGTGCTATATAAAATGCTTCTTTTATTATACGCCCTAAATCTTCCCTTTTCCTTACTGTAACAGAATACTTGCATATACTGTTAGTAATCCCTACTATATCAACTTCCTGGAAAGCATCATTACCCAGAAGCCCTAATGGCACTTGTCCTGTAAAACATACAAGCGGCACACTGTCATAATTAGCAGTTGCAATGCCTGTTACAAGGTTAGATGCACCTGGTCCGCTTGTAACAAGGCATACGCCAGTTTTGCCAGTTGAACGTGCATAACCATCTGCTGCATGTATAAGTGCCTGTTCATGTCTAGGTATAATAATTTCTATATCACCAATACCATATAAAGCATCAAATAAGTCTATAGCCTGCCCTCCTGGATAAGCAAAAAGCGTATCAACACTTTCTGCCCTTAATGCTTTTACAAAAAGCTCTGTTCCTTTAATCATAATTAACCTCTTTTCTGCGCCGCTTTCATAATCCAGGTTTGTGACAAGCGGCACACAGACACAAACTCTATAATAAAAAAGCCCTAAGCTTAAAGCTTAGGACGGGTAATCCGCGGTACCACCTAAATTCAGAAAAAGTTCCACACTCTGCCAGTACGCAGGCAATAAAGCCATTAATACTGCTTTCCTTGTAACGGTAGAAAAATCCGTCAGAGCCTACTTGGAGAAAATCCTTTTGGTCTGCTGCTCAAGGGCTACTTCTATATATACGGAATGAAGATTTACACCAGCCATCTTCTCTCTATGCTTCCAGTAAATATATACTCCTCCCTGTCACTGCATTTACTATTCTTAATTTTTTAATTTATGTGATATTACCATTAAAAATAAAATCTGTCAACAGTAAATTTTTTGAATACACGTCCGTTTCATAAATTTCCAGTTATCCTGTGTTTGTGTAAAAACGGACGGTTTCCGTGCCAGAG
>CAJTXH010000059.1 GCA_910580005.1 uncultured Lachnospiraceae bacterium
GATATATAAAACTCTCTTTGTTATAATTAAAAATTGCATAAAATGCCTTTCTGGTATAATTTCTTTACAAGAAAGGATTTTTAAAGGGACAGGAAGCTTATTTTCTCAAAAACCCAGTTTCTTTTTACGTGTAAAATCTTTCATATTTTTTATATCTGGTTATGAAATCCTCTTTATTAATTGTATTTTTTATTATTTCAATTACTTCTTTTATTATTTTTTTCATAATACATCTTACGAATGTATTATAACATATCCTTACACACGCCAGATGCCAGCAATATTCCGTAAAAGGGGTACTTTGGCATCGCCGGCGTTTAAATCCCGTATCCAATGCCACTTGTGGCATAGGGATTTTATGCGCCGTTGCGTATGCCACCGTAGCGAAAGCGTACCCCTGTACGGAATATTCTGGCTCTGGCACAGAAACCGTCCGTTTTTACACAAACACAAGATAACTGGAAGTTTTATAAAGCAGACGTGGAAACAGAATTTAAATTTAATGACATCTAACCCTTTTTATGGTAAAATTTCTATATAAAACCATCATTAAGAGCAAAGTGCATAAAGTGTCCCTGTATAAGCATTAATGTACTTATAAGGAGGGTGTTATGAAGAAGCAAAACCAGGAGCACCATTTAGTTGAATATATTGTAGATTTATTAAATATACTTGAAACTGAAAATACAGATATTAGCAATATAGATGCTGAAAGCCTTACAGAACTTATAACAAAGCCAGGAGTTTCTTCTGTCCAGAGACCGCAAAATATACAGACAGCATATGAGGCTATAAAATTTATGGATGAGATGCCAGGCGGTTTCCTGATATACCATGCTTATGGCAAAGAGCAGATTATTTATGCAAACAAAGCATTGCTGCGTATTTTCCAGTGCAGTACACTCCAGGAATTCCGCAGGATTACTAATAATTCATTCCAGGGGATTGTTTATCCAGAAGACCTTGATGAAGTAGAGCAGAGTATCAAGGAACAAATTAGCGCAAGCCAGCATGACCTGGACTATGTAGAATACAGGATTATACGTAAAGATGGTTCGCTGCGCTGGATAGAAGATTATGGCCATTATATTTACAGTGAGTCTTCAGGCGGAATTTTTTATGTTTTTATTGGTGATGCAACAGACAAAAGGAAAAGGCAGCTTGCAGAAAAGGCAACTATTTTAGATGAAAGATTGCAGAATGAGAAGAAACTCCAGAGCCTTATTGAAGAATATGACAAAGAAATAAAGCTTATCAACCAGGAGCACTTAAGACGTCTTGAAGTAATAGAAGGTCTTAGCATAAATTATGAATCGATACTTTATGCCGACCTGGATACAGATAATATACTGCCATACAGGCTTAGTGCCAGGAACAGCCTCCAGTTTGGAAATAAATTACAGGCAAGGAGCTTTTTATGGTATACATCCACATATATAGATGAATGGGTGCATCCTGAAGACCGGAAAATGGTTTCGGAGAATACATCACCTGCATATATACGTGAAAAATTATTAAACCATAAAACATTTTATATTAATTACCGTATTGTAGATGATAAAGAAGTGCAGTATTTGCAGCTCCGTATTGTAAATGTTGGCAGTAAAAGCCATATTTCCCAGATTGTAATGGGCTACCGCAGTGTAGACGAAGAACTGCAGCGTGAGATGGAACAGAAACAGATGTTAGAAAAGGCGTTAAATAATGCTGGCCTGGCAATTACAGCTAAAAATACTTTTTTGTCAAATATGTCACATGATATGAGAACTCCGCTTAATGCAATTTTTGGATATACAATGCTTGCCAGGAAATATACCAGCAACAGTGGGGTTGTGGAAGATTACCTTGAAAAAATTGAAAATTCAGGCAGGCAGCTTCTGGATTTAATTGATAAAGTGCTGGAAATATCGTGGACAGAAACTAATGATGTGCAGCTTGAAGAATCAGAATGTAATTTGTGTGATATTATACAGGATTTACATAATTCACTGTTTCCACAGGCACATAAAAAGAATATAAAATTTACAGTAAATTCTTCAAGGCTTACGCATTATAATGTCTTTAGTGACCCTGGCAAGCTTAAACAGCTTTTTATGCATCTTTCTAATAATGCCATTAAATATACAGAGGATGGCGGCAGGGTGGATATAAGCCTTGTTGAACTGGAAAGGCTTCCTAATGGCTATATAGTATGCCAGTTTACAGTAGAAGATACAGGCATAGGCATTGGAGAGGGGTTTTTAAAACATATTTTTGAGCCGTTTGAGCGTGAGAAAAATACAACGTTAAGCGGTGTACATGGAACAGGGCTTGGACTGACAATAGTTAAAAATATTACGGATATGATGGGTGGACGGATAGAGGTGGAAAGCACTCCTGGCAAGGGCAGCAGGTTTACAGTTACTTTGCGCCTGCGTATACAGGAACAGCCGCTTTCTATTTCTAATGGCAATGAGGATATGCTTTCAAAACTTATGAACCATAAAATCCTTCTTGTTGAAGACAATGAGATTAACCTTGAAATTGAAACAGAAATCCTCCAGGGGCTTGGTTTTATAATTGAAACTGCTGTAAATGGAAACATTGCTGTTGAGAAAATAAGAAAATCTGCACCAGGGGAATTTGCACTTGTGCTTATGGACATACAGATGCCGGTTATGGATGGTTTGCAGGCAACCCAGTTAATTAGGAATATAGAAAACCCTGTACTGGCAAAGATACCAATTATTGCACTGTCTGCAAATGCTTTTGAAAGTGACAGGAAGATGTCTATAGAAAGCGGCATGAATGCACATCTTACAAAGCCTATAGATGTTCCGCTTTTACTTGAAACTTTAGTTAAAACATTAAAAAAATGAGGTAATGCGTATTATGGGAAGACAGAAAAATAAAAAAACAAATATCAGGACAAAACGCAGCATACGTTTTAAAATTATGGTTTTGACAACAATGATTGTATTAGGTGTTATGCTTGTGTGCACTGCAATAATGCGTTATTCTATGCGCAATCTTACAGAAACAATATTAATTGATGTGCTCCAGCCTGCTGCCAGGCAGTCAGCTAAGGCGGTAGAGGCTGATATACACCTTATGGCAGACAGAATTATGGATATTGCATCAGACAGGAGACTTGCAAGGGCAGATGCTGCTCCTGCGCATATGAACATGGTGCTGGAGGATGCTGCTAATAACTATGAATTTTATGGCATAGGAGTTTATGGGACAGATGGAAGTGAAATGGCAGTAACAGGAGAAGTGTTCCAGGATTTTTCTGGTACAGAGCTGTTTTCAATTTTAAAAGAGACAGATAATATAGCTGTTACTGACCCTGTTATCAGAGGGGATTATATTGGAATACCAGTAGGAATGCCGGTAAAAGCCGGTGATGAAACTGTTTCATACCTGGCAGGGATTTATAAATATGATATATTAAGTGATGTACTGGGTTCGATACATATAGGCAATACAGGAATGGCAATTATTATTAATGAAGAGGGTAAGGTAACGGGGCATCCTTCTGCGGATGTAGTACGCCAGGAACTTAATATATATGAACTTGACCAGGAGGAAAGCGCACATAAAATATATGATAAGATGATTGCAAGAGAAACAGGTACAGCAGAAGGGGTGGTTAATGGACAGGATGCCTATGTAAGTTACTGCCCAGTAAGAGGCACCCGCTGGTCATTTGCAGTACAAGTTCCAAAGAAAGATTATATGCATCCTGTTAATGTTGCATTGTATAATAATATGGCAGGAACGGCAGGTGTATTAGTCCTTGCCCTGGCTGCTATCTGGTTAGTGACTACTGTAATTTCAAGACAGCTTAAAAAGACAATTACAAGAATGAACTGGTTATCAGAAGGCGATTTAAAATCTGATATTGAAGTTAAAAAATCGGGCGATGAAGTAGAGATACTTTCCTTTTCATTAAAAACAACTGTAGAACACATTAATGGGTATATTACAGAAATACAACGGGTACTGGAAAATATTTCAACAGGCAACCTGAATATTTCGGCAGATGGAGATTATAAAGGTGATTTTATAGTTATAGGGGACTCACTTACAAAAATAATTATTTCATTGAATGGTATAATGAAACAGATTAATAATACATCACACCAGCTTGCAGACACAGCGCATAATATGGAAATACAGTCAAAGGAACTCCACCAGTCGGCTTATACACAGACCAGTGCAATGGAAAGCCTTGCTTCAGAGGTAGGCATTATTAAGGATAATTTAAGTGAAGTAACAGAAAATACTAAATGTACACACCAGAGGGCTTTTGAAATTGCAGAACAGATATCAGACAGCAACAAGAAGATGGATGAACTTAAAGAAGCTATTAGCGCAATAGAGAAGAATGCTTATGATGTTAATAAAATATCCCTGCTTGTCGAAGATATTGCCAGGCAGACAAAAATACTGGCATTAAATGCAACAGTAGAGGCGGCAAGGGCTGGTGAGGCTGGTTCAGGCTTTGCAGTAGTGGCACAGGAAGTAAGGAAACTGGCAGAAGAGAGTGAGGAAGCAGCAAAAAACACTACAATGCTTATTTCACAGTCAGGAGTGCTTATAACAAGAGGCGTAGAACTTACAAAGGAAGCAGCAAAATCGCTTGAATTAATCAGCAGCAGTTCAGATGAGGTGACAAATATTGCAGGGCGTTTGTCAGAAGCAGTGGATATACAGGAGTCATCATTACATGAAATTACAGGAAAGATAGATGAGATTTCTACTATTACAGAGAAGAACCTGCATTCTGCAGGGAATGCAGAAAGTGCAAGTGCAGGATTGAAAATGGAATCAGAAAAATTAAAAGAGCTTTTAAACCAGTTCCAGTTCCATTAAAAGGGGGATTTTAAATATGGGCAGATTAAAGATTGCTACTTTGCTTGTAATAGCAGCTTTAGCAGCAGGAGGATGTGCAGACAGCCAGGAAAAGGATATTTTACAGGATGGCACATATACAGCACAGATGGATGAATATTCACATGGCTGGAAGGAGTATGTTACAATTATTGTAAAAAATGGAGAGGTAGTTTCTACAGAGTATAATGCAGAAAATGCCAGTGGCTTTATTAAAAGCTGGGATAATGCGTATATGAATAATATGAAAGCTGCCACTGGCACATACCCTAATGAATATACACGTTATTATGCGGCACAGCTTACAGGACAGAAAGAGACGCCAGATATAGATTTATTAAGTGGTGCAACAAATTCAGGCGGTAATTTCCAGAAGCTTTCAAAAGCAGTTGTAGAACAGGCTATAAAAGGGGATTCATCAATAGTGGCAGTTAGGCAATAATTATAATATTATTGATTTTGCCAGATAAATGTCATACAATAATAATGGATGGTAAAAAAGGAATTATTATCCAGACAAGCTATTATAACTAATGGAGGTTTATTATGTACGAGAATGAAATTGAAAACATTGCGTCAAAAGGAAGCAATGAAGAAATTTATTATGCCCTTCTGGAGTTTACAAAGGATATTATGAAGAAGCGTGGCAGGATTGAAGGAAAGAAAAAGCTGTATTATATTTCAGCAGAGTTCCTTATTGGCAAGCTTCTTTCAAATAACCTTATAAACTTAGGCATATATGATGATGTTGCTGCTGCTTTAAAACGCCACGGCAAGAGTATGGCAGAGATAGAAGAAGCAGAGCCGGAACCATCGCTGGGGAATGGCGGTCTTGGGCGTCTTGCAGCATGTTTCCTTGATTCTATTGCTACTCTTGGGCTTGCAGGCGACGGGATAGGCCTTAATTACCATCTGGGGCTTTTTAAACAGGAGTTTGAAAATAATCTCCAGAAAGAAGTAAAGAACCCTTGGATTAAAAGGCAGAGCTGGCTTAGAAAGACAGACAAAAGCTATACTGTGATTTTTGGGGATTTGCGTGTGCAGTCTGTTATGTATGAAATTGATGTTACTGGGTATGATAATAAATGCAATACACTTAAGCTTTTTGATATTGAATCAGTAGATGAAAATATAGTGCAGGATGGAAGCATATATTTCGATAAAAATGATATAAGGAAAAACCTTACATTATTCCTTTATCCTGATGACAGTGATTATAATGGCCAGCTTTTACGTATTTACCAGCAGTATTTTATGACCAGCAATGCAGCACAGCTTATTATTGATGAAGCCTTGGAAAAGGGAAGCAGCCTTTATGACCTGCCAGACTATGCGGTTGTGCAGATTAATGATACACATCCTACAATGGTTATTCCTGAACTTATAAGGCTTCTGCTTAAAAGAGGGATTGGAATGGATGATGCTATTAATATAGTATCAAGGATGTGTGCATATACAAACCATACAATTCTTTCAGAAGCACTTGAAAAATGGCCAATATGGTTCTTGGAGAAAGTTGTGCCACATCTTATGCCTGTTATTAAAATGCTGGATGTAAAGGTTAAAGAGAAATACAGCAACCCTGCACTTGCAATTATTGATAAAGAAAACAGGGTGCATATGGCACATATTGATATACACTATGGCTTCAGTGTCAATGGTGTTGCTGCACTTCATACAGATATACTGAAAAACAGCGAACTTAAGCCGTTTTATGATATTTACCCAAATAAATTTAATAATAAAACTAACGGCATAACATTCAGGAGATGGCTTTTGCATTGTAACCATGAGCTTTCAGATTTTATTACATCAAAGATTGGTGATGGTTATAAGAAAAATGCAGATGAACTTGGGAAGTTAATGCAGTTTGCAGGCAACAAGGATGTGCTGGAACATTTGTTAGATATTAAAACAGCTAAAAAGAAAGAGTTTAAAGAATACCTTCTTGAGAAAGAGGGCATAGAAATAGATGAAAATTCAATTTTTGATGTACAGGTTAAGCGCCTGCATGAATATAAACGCCAGCAGATGAATGCACTTTATATTATTTACAAATACATGGAAATAAAAGCTGGCAAAAAGCCTGAAAGGCCTGTTACAATGATTTTTGGGGCAAAAGCAGCACCTGCTTATACAATAGCAAAGGATATTATACACCTTATACTGTGCCTGTCAGAAGTTATTAAAAATGACCCTGATGTAAGCCCGTACCTTAATGTTGTAATGCTTGAAAACTACAATGTTACTTATGCAGAAAAAGTCATTCCTGCTGCTGATATTTCAGAGCAGATTTCCCTTGCGTCAAAGGAAGCAAGCGGAACAAGTAATATGAAGTTTATGCTAAATGGCGCTGTAACACTTGGTACTGATGATGGCGCAAATGTGGAAATACATGAGTTTACAGGAGACGGTAATATCTATATATTTGGTGAATCAAGCAGCCAGGTTATAGAGCACTATAAAAACAGTGATTATTCACCTGAAAAACTGTATGATGGTGATGCAGAAATATCAAAGCTTGTTGATTTTATTATAAGTAAAGAACTTTTTGCTGTGGGCAATAAAAAGAGCCTTATCAGGCTTTATATGGAAATTGTGACTAAAGACTGGTTTATGGCACTGCTTGACCTTAAAGACTATATAAAAGTTAAAGAACAGATGCTTGCAGACTATGAGGACAGGGAGAAATGGGCTGGCAAGATGCTTGTTAATATAGCAAAGGCTGGTTTCTTCTCATCAGACAGGACAATAGCACAGTACAATGAAGATATATGGAAGTTAAAATAATTATTACACTGCCAGTAATTATAATTGTGGCACTTGTTGCTATAGCAGGATATATTATTGTGTCCAGGGTGGCAGGAAGGAAATGGGGTTATACTGAGGAAAGGGAGAAAGAGCTTGAAAATATCCCGGAAGATGCGTTATTAAAAAAACGCATGAAACATTAATATAAGGACACTGCTTAAATAAAAAAGCTTGTGTCCTCTATATAAAAAGACTGGTTTACATAATGTTATGCAGGTATTTTAAAACCTGCAGAAAGGCGGGGATTTATGAAGAAAATAGGATTTTTGACAAGTGGCGGTGACTGCCAGAGTTTAAATGCAACAATGAGAGGTGTAGCTAAGACCTTATACCAGAAATATGATGATATTAAGATATATGGTATTTTAGAAGGATATAAGGGGCTTATCTATGGCAATTACAGGGAGATGAAGCCAGGTGATTTTTCTGGTATACTTACAGAGGGTGGTACAATTATTGGGACTTCAAGGCAGCCGTTTAAGAAAATGCGTGAACCAGATGAAAACGGTCTTGATAAAGTAAAGGCAATGAAAGAGAACTATAAGAAGTGGGGACTTGACTGCCTTGTAATACTTGGCGGCAATGGCACACATAAAACTGCTAACCTGCTTAGTGAAGAGGGATGCAATGTAGTAACACTTCCGAAGACTATTGACAATGATATCTGGGGCACTGATATTACATTTGGTTTCCAGAGTGCAGTAAATATTGCAACTAATGCTATTGACTGCATCCATACTACGGCTGCGTCACATGGCAGGGTGTTTATTGTGGAAGTTATGGGACATAAAGTCGGCTGGCTTACACTCCATGCTGGGATTGCAGGCGGGGCAGATATAATACTGCTTCCAGAAATTCCATATGATATTAATGCAATAGTTAAAGCCCTTGAAAAGAGGAACAGGCAGGGCAAGAGGTTTTCTATACTTGCAGTTGCAGAAGGTGCTATTTCAAAAGAAGATGCCGCCCTTAGCAAGAAAGAACTTAAAGCAAAGAATAAAGATAACCCTTATCCGTCAATATCATATAAGATTGGCAAGGAGATAGAGGAAAGGACAGGACAGGAAGTGCGTATTACAGTGCCAGGACATACACAGCGTGGCGGTGAACCATGTCCATATGACAGGGTGATTTCAAGCAGGCTTGGTTCAGCAGCAGCAAGATTTATTATTGAAGGCAAGTTTGGCTATATGGCAGGCATTAAAAATAATGAAGTAATACCTGTACCACTTAGTGAAGTTGCTGGCAGGCTTAAAACTGTTAATCCTGATTCTTCTATTATAAGGGAAGCTAAAGGTCTTGGAATTTCATTCGGTGATTAATTATGTCATATATGGCGTTATACAGGAAGTTCCGCCCTTCAGGTTTTGAAAGTGTAAAGGGTCAGGAACATATTGTTACTACTTTAAAGAATGAGATACGGACGGGACGTATTGGGCACGCATATCTTTTCTGTGGCACAAGGGGTACAGGAAAGACTACTGTTGCCAAAATACTTGCCAAGGCGGTGAACTGTGAAAACCCAGAGGATGGAAGCCCATGCAACAAGTGCAGCACATGCCAGAAGATTAACAGGCAGGCTTCCATGAATGTAATAGAGATAGATGCGGCGTCAAATAATGGCGTCGCAAATATCAGGGAAATTATAGAGGAGGTGCAGTATTCACCAGCAGAGGGGAAGTATAAGGTATATATTATAGATGAAGTCCATATGCTTTCTACAGGTGCTTTTAATGCCCTTTTAAAGACATTGGAAGAGCCTCCGTCCTATGTAATATTTATACTTGCAACAACAGAAGCACATAAAATACCAATTACAATATTGTCAAGATGCCAGAGGTATGATTTTAAAAGGATATCTGTAGATACAATAGCAGACAGGCTAAGGGAACTTATGGATAAAGAAGGCATTAAGGCAGAGGATGGTGCACTGCGCTATATAGCAAAGGCAGCAGATGGTTCATTAAGGGATGCGTTAAGCCTGCTTGACCAGTGTATTGCATTTTATCCAGGGCAGGAACTGTCTTATGACAACACGCTTGATGTGCTTGGTGCAGTTGATACAGGTGTATACAGCCAGATGTTTAACTATATTATAAAATCTGATGTTACAGGCTGTATAAAACTTATTGATGCCATGATGGCAGCAGGCAGGAATTTAAGCCAGTTTGTAACAGAGTTTATATGGTATTTAAGAAACCTGCTTATAACAGGCTGCCCAGGTGGCGGCAAAGGCATTATAGATGTTTCAAGTGAACAGCTTTTAAATATGCAGGAAGATGCTGCCAAAACGGACGCAGATGTTTTAACAAGGTATATCCATATATTGTCAGAACTATCAGGGCAGATGAGGTATGCTTCACAGAAACGTGTATTAGCAGAAATCTGTTTTATAAAACTCTGTAAGCCGCAGATGGATGCAGGGCAGGATTTATCATCAGTGCTTTCAAGGCTTTCAATACTTGAAAAACAGTTAAACGAAGTAATGGAAAATGGCATTATGGCAGCAGCTACACAGCCGGAAAGCAGTATGCAAAAAGCTTCCGCAGGCATTAGTGTCAGGGAGCAGGAACAGTATGATAAAGAGAAAGCTTTACAGAAAGCTGTCCCAGAAGATATAAAAGACATAATCAGGAACTGGGATAGAATATTACAGCAGTGCGGCAGGGTAGAGCAGGATATGCTGTTTAATGCAAAAAGGCTTGTATCAGAAAGCGGCACACTTGTATTGCAGTTTACGGACCCTGTAGAAGAGGCATATTTTAAACAGGATGACGGAAGGCAGCTAGAAGCGCTTAAAACTGTTATAGCAAATATGACAGGTAAGGAAACTGTAATAGAAACAAGGACTGTAACAGAAGAAGTTAATTTGCAGTTTACAGATTTGTCACAAATAATACACTTTGATGGAATAGAATATAAATAAAATATAAATGGAGGATTTAGTAATGGCAAGACGTGGAGGTTTTCCAGGGGGTGCAATGCCTGGCAATATGAATAATCTTATGAAGCAGGCACAGCGTATGCAAAAGCAGATGGAGGAAAAAGCAAAAGAATTTGAAGACAAGGAATGGGAAGCGGCTGCTGGAGGTGGTGCTGTCACTGTTAAAGTGTCAGGTAAGAAGGAGATTCTTTCTGTAAAACTTTCACCAGAGGTTGTTGACCCTGATGATATAGAGATGCTTGAGGATTTAATAGTAGCAGCCACTAATGAGGCACTCCGCAAGATGGAGGAAGAAAATGCAGCAATGATGCAGCAGCTTACAGGCGGTCTTGGAGGACTTGGCGGTCTTAATAATTTATTTTAGTGGGGCAGGAATATGGAATTTTATAGTTCACAGATTAGCAGTCTTGTAGAACAGCTTTCAATGCTTCCGGGAATAGGGGCAAAGTCTGCGCAAAGGCTTGCTTTCCATATAATTAATATGCCACAGGAACAGGTTGTGGCACTTGCAGGTGCTATGACAAATGCAAGGGCAAAAGTGCGTTACTGTAAGGAGTGCTGTACATATACAGATAATGAACTGTGCCCAGTCTGTGCAAGCCCGCACAGGAATCATAAATATATAATGGTAGTTGAGAACCCAAGAGACCTTGCTGCTTATGAAAAAATTGGCAAGTACGAAGGTGTATATCATGTACTGCATGGTGCAATTTCACCAATGACCGGAACAGGGCCAGACGATATAAGGCTCAGGGAGCTTATGGCAAGGCTGCATAAAGATGTAGATGAAGTTATAGTTGCAACTAATAAAACACTTGAAGGTGATACAACTGCTACTTATATCAGCAAGCTTGTAAAGCCCCTTGGAATAAAGGTCAGCCGCATTGCAAGCGGTGTGCCTGCAGGCGGCGGCATTGAATATATTGATGAAGTAACTTTATACAGGGCACTGGAAGGAAGAACAGACATGTAATTCTGTTCTTGTCCCAGCTGCTTTTAAAATCCCATGTGCAATAAATTCTGCAAGGTCTACTACTGTAGAAAGTTTTGTTGTCTGTAGTGTTAAATGGCTGTTGGAATTTGAAGCATTAACAATTCCTGTAATAAAAGCATCCCCTACGCATGGAAGTTTTTTATTAACGCCTATTCCTGGGGAAAGAGGACCAGGGCCAGATGTGACATGGCCAATATGCTGGCGTATTCCAAGTGATGCATCTATAGCAATAATATATGGCCTTGAAATTTTATCATATATAAAATCAATTGTCCTGCCAAGGTTCTGGGCATGTACAGGTGACGCAAGCGTGCCAAAGACTGGCAGGCTTTTCTTTTTTTTCATAAGAAGATGGCCGGTAATAGGGCCAAGGCAGTCGCCGGTTGCACGGTCAGAGCCGATGCATAGGAATACTATGTTCTGGTTCTGGCTGTAACATTCCTCATAGTGCTTGTTTATTGTTTTTACAAACTTTGGAAAAGACACAGAACGGTATATATTAAAATATTTTACTTCACTTGATATAGTTGACATATAATTTAAGCCTTCCTTTTTGTTATATGCGTAAGTATGCCCCCTGTAACAGTATTTTATTCCAATAAAGGAATTTAATATAGGGTAATTTCCAGTTATTATCTTATTCTGGGGGTTATTACAAATTTAAACAAAGTTTAAACTCTTTTTAAATAAAGATTAATAGAGATCTATATATGTTTGTGGTAAAATATAAACAATCCAATAAATCATACAATAACCATGGAATAAAGGAGGGATTATAATTGAAAAGATTCAAAAGAACAATTGCTATAGTATTTTGTATGGCACTTTTAACCCAGTTAATATCTGTAGCACAAACTGGTACGGCCGCTACTGCTAAAACAGATAAGCTGGAAATCACTGCTAATAATGTTAATTTAGATATATGGCTGTCTGATGACGGGCAGTACAAATATGATTATGACGACAGCGAATATGCTGTAACCACAGATAAAAATGGTTCTACATTAAAAATTAAGGTTAAAGCTAAACCGGGTTCTGGAAAAGACTGGGATAAACGTGTTAGAATTTATATTCCAGACCAGAATTATAAACACATAAAAGCTGTTTCAAATAAAAGTGGTCTGGGACTGGCAGCAAATAATTCAGACATTATTGTAAAGAACAATTCAGGTGCAGTATCTGTAAAACTTCCATCTAATTATAATAAGACATTAAAATATACCGGAATTTCTGGTTCAGGTTCACTAGCTATGAATAAAAATAAAGATTTTGATATTAATGCAAAACTTTCTGGTTGTAGTGTTGCTGTGCCTAATGGCTGGCCTGCGTATAGTAATGGCAGTTCAGATTACAATTATAAAAGAGGAAAAGGCACAGCAAAAATTAATATTGGCTTTACAAAAGGTTCATTTGCTTTTGCAAAGTGATTATAATATGCCTGGCTGATGTTTATGTTATTTATTGTTATTTTTGGTTTATTGGGAGAAATAATAATTAGCACTTAGAAAAAATCTAAGTGCTTTTACTTTGCCATGTTTACAATAAATATATCTAAAATGAAGTATGCGCAAGTCGAATTTTAGTGCCAAGATGTATATAAGCCTGTCCTGTTTTCGACAAAAATGGCATATTTACAGTGTTACAATTTCTGCATCCGTATAGGAAATATATTTGTTAGAAAGGGCTGCATGCGGAATGGAAAATAAGAGATTTGGTAATTTAGGCGAGTATGCTAAAGAGTCAGCGCATAAGGAATATGTATACAGCCGTCTGCCAGAAAACATAAGGCAGATTGGCGAAACGAATGGAAATCTTAAAATATACATAGAAGATTATGTCATGACATATATACATCAGATATTTACTGAAAAACAGGAGAAAGCAGTAGTTGTATTCCTTGGTAAAAAGGGAAGGGAGCAGGCAGCAGGCTGTGTATTTATCTATGGTGCAGTACAAGTCCAGTGTGATATTATGGAGGGACCTAAGGGGCTTACTGCTAATAAATGGAACCAGGTGTACGAAGAAATGAATGAGTGCTTTCCTGGTGCGCAGATGCTTGGATGGGGCTGTGGTGTAAGTATGTGGAACAGCAAGGCAGATATTTCAGTAAAGCAGATACATGGGAAGTTTTTTAGTGAAAATGGTAAAATGCTGTATGTAACAGATATGTCAGAAAAAGAAGAAAAGATTTTTGTATGGAACAGCGGAGGTCTGTCTGAACAGCCAGGATTTGTTGTGTATTATGAAAAAAACCCACAGATGCAGGAATATATGTTAAGGGGAAAAGGTAAAAAAAGCATAGAAGCTGCATATAAGGATGATGTTACTGAAAATATGCGGACTGTTATAAAAGAAAAAGAAGATGTAAAAGTAATTAAAACAAAACATATTGGTTATGCAACAATAGCAGCAATGTTTGTTATGCTTATTGCTGTTGCAGGATTGCTGCATAAAAGCCTGGATAAGATAAAATACCTTGAGGAAACAGTAGCAGCAGTAGAGGGTTATATAGGCGGCGATATGGTACAAGCTGTTATGACAGATGGCAGCTCAATAAAAGAAGAAGGAGGCAAAACGGCCAAAAACAAGAAAAATGGCAGACAAGGTGAAAGTAACCCAAATACTAGTAAAAGCGGAAACAGCAATAGCACTAAACAAGAAAATAAAAATACAGATAATAATAATACTGAAGGCAGTAATGTAACAGCTGCCCCGTCAAGGCGGCCAGCCAGTAAAAATAAAGATACAAGCAGCAAGAATAAAAGCAAAACTAATAACAGCAATGCAAAAAAAGCAAATACATATAGTGGAAAGTATGATAGCTATATTGTAAATGCAGGTGACACATTAAGCCAGATTGTATGGAAACAGTACCATTCTTTTTATTATCTTGACAAGGTAATGAAAGCAAATAATATAAAGAATTCTGATAAAATATATGAAGGTGACTGTATAATATTGCCAGATTTTAATGATTAAAAACTTTGGGGTTATCTGCGTCCGTTTCATAAATTTCCAGTTATCTTAAATGTAAATTATGGCTGTTCAAATAGCTTTTATATTTGTGCAAAATGTGTACATAACCAGTGCTTTCAGCACTGGTTTGTTACTATGAAGCCGTAAGGCTTCATAGTAACAAACGGACGTGTAAAGAAAAATAAATTCCTTGACCTTGTCAAAACGTTATATTATAATCTTATTTGTAAATATTTTATAAAAATTTTCAAATTCTCTTTGGTGTTTTCTTTACTATAAAGAAGGCATACACAATGAAGAAAGACGGGGTATATATATGAGATATGAATTAACTAAGGATTTGGAAACAGGAAATGCTGTAATTGACAATGAGCATAGGGAACTGTTTAATGCTGTAAATAACATTATTGATGCTTGCAGTAAAGGCCAGGGACGCAATATAATAGAGTCTGCCATAAAATTTCTTTTAAGTTATGTAGAATTGCATTTTTCACATGAGGAGAAGTTACAAAGTGATAGTAAATATCCAGGAATGGCAGCACATAAGGCATTTCATGAAAGCTATAAAAAACAGCTAAAAGAAATTTCTATGCAAATTCCTTTTGACAACCCTGCAATAACTGACCTTGTAAAACTGAACGGGCATATTGCAGTACTTATAAACCATATACGTATTGAAGACAAGAAGCTTGGAAAGTTTTTAAAACAATAATATTTATATACATAAAGCAGGAAAAGAACTTATGAAAACAGCATAGATGTGGATAATAATGTCTGGTTATAACACTGAAAGACGCATAGGCTATATACAGCCTGTGCGTCTTTGTTAAATAGTTTATAAAATAATATTATGCAAATTTTTTATAAGCCTATACTAGTCCCTTTATTACAGAAGAAGGGTCGGTTCTTTTCCCATTTTTCCATACTTCAAAGTGCAGATGTACACCTGTAGCGTTTCCAGTCATTCCTATATACCCAAGGGTACCGCCCTTTTTAACATTTTTAGTTTTGAGTGTATAGCTGCCAGTGCTTCCACTTGCTCTTTTTGTATTTGAACTTGGTATTTTCTGTGTTATATTATTGAACTTGTCTAAATGTGCATATAGGGACAGATGAGCCAAGTTTGGTATTTGTACTGCTTTTTGGAGAAGGATTAAAGGTATGGGCAGTAGTAGAAAAACCTCCAAAAGAGGAACTTCCTGTATCCTGTTGTTTTTCATCTTCTGGTTCTTTTTCTGGAACTGTTACACTTACATTATACTTGCCATCTATCCATCCAAGCTTGTATCCGTCTGATATTGGATATAAAATCTGTGTTCTTTCGTCTTTATAAGCTATAATACAAACCACATCATCAGCATACACTTCCCCTGTAAGTTTATCCCCTGTTGATTTTGCATATGCTGTTTTTGTGCCTTTGGATACTGGATATTCTACTTTTACTGTACCATCATTATTAATTTCTTTTATAGTGCATTTATCATCTGGTAATATATAGCCTGTATTTTTCACTTGCTGTTATATAAATAATGTTTCTGCATATTTCGTCTGTGTGGATAGCCTTCCACACAACATAATTTCTAGTTATAATTCTGGACTTTGCCAGTAAACAGCAAGTTTCCAGTGTCCAGTTAAATATTACATGACATGGGCACTTTAGTGGCGTTGGAATCCCGTACCCAATGCCACATTTTTTTGTGGCATAGGGATTTTATGCGCCATTACGTGGGCTGGCGTA